>JAFPYQ010000147.1 GCA_017394475.1 Oscillospiraceae bacterium
AAAAACATTGTCTGTTTTATTGTTTTATATTTGTACTTGTCTTTGTTTTTGTCTTTGTCTTTGTAGTTATCTTTTGGTTATAACCAAATTCTAACGGCGTTAGGTTTTGGTTAGGATATGGGTTAGGATGTGGTTGTAATTTGGCTTCATAGCCGCTGTGTCAGAGTGCCATTGATCTCTTGCCTGCACCGGGCTCTCTGTGCCTTCTGACCGCTATATCATCAATACTATTGCACAGTTCATAAATCAGCATTGATACCGCTGCAAAAAATGACCCATCCTGTCCGAAAAGACAGGATGGAACACATCAACAATATCACAACAGGATCTTCTTTCATCCCTCAACGTTTAAGAAAGCTGTTTGCCTCATCCCATATGATCTGCTCCACAGAGCTGTCATCTGCCACATCACGAAGTACAGCAATCAGTTCTTCCTTGTCCTATGCCGCGTTGATGCATCTTTGCAGCATCCACACCGTATGAGCCGCAGGTCTGCGCTTTACTGAGGCTATGAGGGATGGAAGAAAGTCGGGATAGAAGCGTTCTATAAAATGGGTCATAGCCCCCGGCATACCATAATCATCAAGAGGATGGCGCTCCATGATGGAAAGCAGGCTTTCTGTGATCTCAATACCCGCACCCTCATCTTCAAGCTGTTCCATGATCTCCTCCGAGCGATATTCAAATTCATCTGTACCGATGAGTTCTTCAAGCTGTCTCAATAGTTCCTCTGTCATGACCCTGCACCCTTTCTGAAAAAAACATAGTATTCCGAACTGTTTAGGTCTGGAATACTATGGTCGTTGATATCTTACATCTTGGACTTTTCCTTTGCGTTCTGCTTAGCTATCTTCTTCTGCTCAGCCGCACGCCTTTTAAGCTCGTCCTTGGACATTGTAGCGTTGTTGCTGTCGTCCTCTTCCTTACCTTCATTGAGGATCTCATCGATATCGGAATTATCCTCATCATCTGCAAAAGCTGCAAATCTCTTCTTGAAAGCTCCGCCGCTGCCGCCCAGAGACTGGGAAAGCATAACGCTTGCTTCGTAAGCACTTGTCTTGCCGTCGCCCACTGTAGGAAGAACTACGGACTTGCCCACGTTATTGGTCTGTACAGCACCGCTGCCCAGATATGTGGATCTTGTCTGCTGAGGATAGCCCTGTGCACTCATCCTCTGCTGCTGTGCGAAATTGGGATTAGCAGGCTGACCGGGCATATAACCCTGTCCGGGATAACCGCCCTGCTGAGGCATATAGCCGCCCTGCTGAGGGAAGCCCTGTCCGGGATAGCCGCCCTGCTGAGGTGCATAACCGCCCTGCATAGGCTGCTGGGGCTGCTGATTTACTGCGGGATTCGTGAATCCGTTCACATCGGTCTGGACATTGCCCGGCTGAGCATTTGCCTGACCCGGCTGATTGTAGAGGAACTTGGGATCAGCAGTATTGGGATGAGCTATAGAAGGCTCGGGAGCTGCGCCGGTCTTGGGCTCAAAGAAAGGATTGCTCTCATCGAAATCAAATCCGTCGGAAAAGTCTGCGGGAGCAGCAAGATCTGCTGCCTCATCCTTCTTGCCGCCTGCAAGAACGAATTCACTGTCGGAAACAGCGACCTCGCACTTTCCGTTCTCATAATCGAGCTTTATGAGCTTGCCCAGCATCTCATCCGAGAGCTTTACAACGCTGTCATCAGCAAGGCTGATGTTCAGGATCTGCTCTGCTCTCTTCTTGCCTGTAAGAGCGCAGTATGCAAGGGCATTCTCAAATGCACTTACATCCTCTGCAGCATCATTTGCGATGCGAACGCCTGTTACGCCTGTGACCATCTCTTTGCCGTCTGTAAGGATCAGGCACAATTCGCCCGAAATGCCTGATTTGGCGTTTTTCAGGGTCTGTGCATAATCTTTGGCAATGTTGTATAGTGCCTTGATTTCCATAAAATAATCCTTTCCTTATTGATTTATCAGATAGGATACCTATCCAGACGGCAGTGAAGATACCGCCCTGTTATCGTTCGGCTGTCACCGATCAATAATTTTTCTTGGTAGCAAGAAGAGCTGCCTTCCTCTCAGCGGCTATCCTCTTGTTCTCCTCGATGTTCTTCTTGATGAGCTCATTGCATTCATTTGCCATCTCATCATCATATACGCATGAGAAGGATATATCATCCTCTGTGCCGAAGTGAGAACGCTTGGTGATGTTCTTTACTACCACCTGCTCGATCCTGTCGGTATCAACGAGCTGCGATGCAACCACTACATGATAGTCCAGGAAATCATACTCACTTGCAAAGGATGTATAGAGCCCGTCTGTAGAAGCGAACATCCCCAGGAGCTTCTTGTCCTTGATGAAAAAGCTGTTGAACATCTGGGAGGCATTGGCGTTGCACATGGATGATGTAACATTGGCAGGCGCGCTCTCATCATAGTTCATAGGCAGCACTGCCTTGCCGTCCTCAAAGATAGCTACAAGACTTCCGTCACCGATCTGTATGCCGAAAGTAAATCCCTTGCCTGCAACACCTGCGATAAGTGTCGTACCGTAGTAGGATTCGGGATTTATCTCCGCAAATTCCTTGTCGGAAAACTTTTTCTTTTCCTCCACAGTAACGGGATTCTCTTTGAGATGAGCATTTACCTTTTCATTCCAGATCGAAATGATCTGCTTCTCTATATTCTTTATAACCATTTTCGGACGCAGAGGGAAATTCTCCTCAAATTCGTCCGCATTCTCATAGAAGCGGTCGATAGTTTCAAGAGTTGCCTCAACAGCGAACTGTGAGCCGAAATTGCTCCTGAAATGCTTTTTGCTTCCATGACCGTCTGCGACCACGCAGACAGCATATCTATCCGCTACTCTGTGAGACGATGCGTCCTGGCATACTATGCCTTTTCTCTCATGGCTCACACCCTTCACAGAGCGGCTAAATCCTTTGAACATTTGCAGTACTCCCTTCGATATGACGGTCATGTATCCGACCGGCTATTACCAGCCTGTATCGAAAGATACTGTATCATTCTCGTCCTGGTTGTTGACAAATTCCTGGATCTGCTGACCGAGGAGCTTCTGCTTAGCTGCATATACATCCTCTTCGTTGAGCTCCTCATCATCTCTTTCATCGGAAAGGGTCATGGACTTGGAACCGATCTGGGATGCTGTTACAGCGACTACCTTGATCATCTGTGCAAGCTGTCCGCCGGAATATGCGTGAACGACTGTATCCTTGGAGCCTGTGAACTCTGCGAGCATGTCGTCATTAGCCTCACTGCCGATACCCAGGGCTGCCTTAAGGCCGAACTTATACCAGGAGTTTGCCTGCAGTGCGGCAAGACCTGCCTTGTAGTCATCGGAAGGATAACCATCGGTCATAAGGAAGATGACGGGTGCGAACGAAAGTGAGGGAGAATTGAGGTAGCTGTTTCTTGACATTCTGGAGGAAAGCTCCTTGAATGCCTCGCCCATACTGGTAACTCCGTCTGCGCGAAGTCTTGACCACTCAAAGTCCTCTATGGAAATAGGCTCTGCATACATCCATGAAACATCCGTCGAGAATGTGAGAACTGCTACTTTAACATCCGTATCCGCTTCACCTACGCGGCGGATCTCGGGTATGAGCTCCTCCATAACGGTATTGAGCTCACCTATCTTCTTGCCCCTCATAGAGCCTGATGTGTCTATAAGGAAGAATATAACAAGGCTCTTTTTGGAAACGCCTGTGGCTGAAAGGGGATCATCATCATCGAAATCCAGAAGATCATCTTCAAAATCGGTCTGGGACTGGAGTTCCTTCTCTGTTTTATTCCCGTTACTCATATTTAAACTCTCCTTAATGTGTAAGTCTTAATTCTGCGGTATCTCAGATCTTAGCCTGAACTCCGCCGCCAAAATCTATCTCAAGTCCCGGCCATACGGGGAAACCGTTTCCGGGAGGTACATCCCTTACTGACTCATCGGGGAATTTAACGCTCCAGATCTTTTCGGAAGTATTCTTGATACCAAGAAGTCCTGCCTTGAGCTTATTCTCAACAAGCTCACCCGATACAGTGAGGAAATCGTCCGAATCCCTGTCGATATCGCACTCAAAGAACCTGCAGCCGACATAGAGCGGGATCCTGTAATCCAGGTGATTTATGCTGAGTGACGAGAACTGCATGCCGCACTTGGGGCAGCGATATGTCTTGTCATCGAGTTTGACGAACATGGAAGTGAAATTGGTCCTTCCGCAGCTGCACATTATTATCTCAGAACGCAGGCGGATGAACATCTTCTGCCACTCATTCTCGATTATGCGCTTGTTGGGTTCTGTAAGACCTGTGGTGAAGGATGTGATGAACGCATCCTTTATATACTGGGGATAAAGTCTCCAGAACTTGATGACATTGTCATGTATTCCTCTTACAGGGCGGTTCGATGTATCCTCGGGATCATATACGAACACTGCAGAGGAACCGTAATGCTTGAGCTCGGAGGATTCGGTGAGGCATATATCCTTTACCACCTTTTCGCCCTCCATGGGGTCTCCTCTGAACAGGAGCTTGAAGAGCACTACTGCAAGAGAATACTTATCCGTCTGCACATTAGGCTTTGCAACGCCCCTTACGATCTCGGGAGCCATATATCCGGGCTTACCGCCGATACCGAAGTTGGAGCCATCCGGAGCGATATTGTCGCAGTCGCAGACGAGAACGGCACCGGTGTTCACATTTATGAAGAAGCCGCCGTCGTTAAGGTCCTGATAGCTCTTACCGCTTCTGTGGAGCTGTCTGAAAGCATTTACTATGTTTATGACAGCCGTTACCATCGCATAGAGGTTGGTGAACCTTACAGGGCGCTTTGTAGCTCTGCCTGTGAGGGGATCCACCTCAAGCTTGTATGTATTGAGGATATCCACGAAGGAATCAAAGCTTGCAGGCTTGAGTTCCATTATGTAGCCGAAAGTTCCGTCCTCATTCTCCTTAGTAAGGTACTTGGGCCACAGGAACTTGTTGCTCGGCGCTCCGTCGCTGATATTATCCTTCAAATTCTTCCTGAATTCCTTGGGTCTCTTTATCTTGTCCACATCATACCATTTGAGAGCCCACTTCATACCGTTGAACTCAACAAGATAAACGATACCCTGACCGCCGCTGCCGATCACACTGAGTACTTTGGCTTTTCCGCCGTACTCCATCTCGACCTCCTGGCCTATCTTTAACTCAACCATTCATATCCTCCCCATGCAGATCAGATATCATGCGATCTACACTCTTTTCTTTTTAAGATCCTCGCCTGTACTTACGGTCTCATAATCGATGCCGTTAGTCATGCAGTATTTATGTACATAAGAATTCTCGTAGCAGTGTATAACAAGCTCGGGACAGTATGAAAACGCATCGGTGTCTATAAACTTGATGCTGTCGGGCAGGAACAGGTTCTTCAGGTTCTCACAGCCTGTGAACGCTGCAGCTCCTATACTTCCCACCGTAGGAGGTATCTCCACCGTCTCAAGGCTCCTGCAGAACTGGAAGGTGTTGTCCTCTATCTCAAGGATGCCCTTGGGAATCTTGATGACGGAAAGGCTCTCACAGTTGCTGAATGCGCCCTGCTTGATTATCTTCATCATATCCGGCAGCTCGACGCCCTTGAGCCTCTTGCAGGATGAGAACGCATAATCGCCTATCGCAAGGAGCGTGGAGGGAAGGCGCAGAGTACGCAGGAAACCGAAACCGTCAAAGCTGAACGCTTCGATCTTGGTATATCCTTCTGGTATGGTGACATTGGCAAAAAGTCTGTACCTTGCCGCACTGCTGGGATAAAGGGGCTTCTCGTCGATGAACAGAGGCATCGGGCGCTTCTTTTCGTCCTCTTCTTCCTCGGGTTCATTGGGATCCCTCTCGGGAACTCTGAGTTTTGCCTCAAAGGGCCAGCCCAGCATATATGTAAAGCAGGCAACAACGAATTCCGCCGCCGCTTCCGACAGGAAAAGGTCGGAAAGCAGGAGGCTCTTTGCCTTCATTGTGCCTATCTCTTTATTACCGCCCTGCTTGTAGCCTTCCTTATACATAAGGCGCAGTATGCCGACCTTGTAGCACCTGATCAGCAAACGGCGTTCTTTTTCATATTCGGGGATATAGTCGTGGATAAGGGAAATGAATTTCTTTCTGTCAAGAATAAGCTCATCGCCGTATTCATCATGCATGTGCTTCATTTTCCTCTGGATCTCTTTTGTGCTTTCAAAACCGGCTATGGTCTGAAGTACAGGAGCTCCGCACTCGGGGCAGGCATACAAGTCTGAACCGAACTCTGCATGACAGCTTTCACACTGCATAATCAACTCTCCTTACTGTAAACGATGTGCTCGGCTGCGAGCAGTCGTATCATATTCCTTATCGCTGTGGACAGTGTACGTATGAACATACTGTGTCGAATAATATAATACTATGTTTTCACAAAAAAGTCAAGTAATCTGCCGATAAAATCGTCAATTATAACAAATTCCCGCCTGCATATTGTCAATATGCACAAGAAACAATGCCGCTGCGGATCACTTGAAATTAACGCCCCATCTCGAAGAACCGATCTTCTTGTACATGTCCATCTTGACCTTGTTCTTGGAGTGATTGAGCAGGAATATGGCTCCGCCTGCAGCCGCAAGCGAAAGTATCACGCCGAAAACGATGGCTACGGGCTTTGCATGGAGAGCTCCGCCGAAAATGAGCCATATCACGATAAGGGCAATGACTATTATGGGCACCGAGAAATTGACAACAGTGCGCCTGTTCACCTTTATATACTTCATGATCTCGTCATTGTCAAAAAGATCATAGTATCTTGCAATGAAACTATCCTGCTTAGCCCAGCCGTTGAAATCCTTGAGGTCGGAGAACACATCATTGAAGTTCTGGTTCTCACCTGTTACCCTGTAACCCACCTCATAGCCGAGGGAATTGGGCGTCGCACTCATTATATGAACGAGTGTACCTGCCTTGACCTGGTTCCTTCGGTCCTTTACCACGAGAAACTTGCAGTCAACAGCTTCATCAATACTGCTTATAGTATTTGCCATAACACTCTTCCTTCCAAACTGTTATCCTTTTTGTAATGCCGCTGCCGTTACCCGTTTTTGATTCTATCGTGTATTAGATGTACCGCCGGCAGCGGGGACTGTGGTATATGATAAAAAGGCATTTTCTGCACTTACAGAACCACACATTAATATTATAACACATTTAGTTAAAAATTGCAACTAAATTTTTTTGTGACAATTTTTAACTTTATATTTTGATATTTGTGTAAATTGTACAATTTTCGTCAAAATGTACCAGATACATTGTTTCTTTTAATATCAGAACTCCCCCGAAAAGTCAGTAATACAGTGTATTTTTCTGTTGTCGCCCCCTCGGGGATGGATAACCCGCAGTGCAGCCATCAAACACCCATCTTTTATACAGGAAATGTCCACAATCTTAAAATTTCCAAAAGCACTTTACAAATCGCGGTGAAAGTAGTATAATTATTATGTATGCGTATGCAGTTTTGTGGGAGGGCATATAGATGTTTACCGAAGCAGAAGAAAAGTATTACTACGACGGAGACGATCTCGGAGCGGTCTATGCTAAGAACAAGACCGTTTTCAAGGTATGGTCACCCTATGCGAACAGCGTATCCGTACTGCTTTACCATACCTGCAAGGATGAGAACCCCTACCGCCGTATGCCGATGAAGAAAAACCGCAAGGGCGTATGGGAAAAGGTGGCAAACGGCGACCTCGAAGGCGTTTTCTACACCTATGAGGTGGTCAAGGATGACGTGGCGATAGAGACCATCGACATATATGCAAAGAGCGCAGGTGCCAACGGTGCCATGGGCATGGTCATCTGTCCGGAGAACCTCAATCCCGCAGGCTGGGGGAACTACAAGCTTCCCCCCGTGAGATCATACACCGATGCCATTGTATATGAGCTCCATGTCCGCGATTTTTCAATAGATGAGAGCGGCCATTTCTGTTACAGAGGGCGTTTTCTCGCCTTTGTGGAAAAGGGCCTCATAAACGATGCGGGAGACTGCGTGGGCATAGACCATCTCAAAGAACTGGGCATCACCCATGTACAGCTGCAGCCGGTCTTCGATTTCCAGACCATAGACGAGACCCTCGTCCACAAGCCGCAGTTCAACTGGGGTTATGACCCGCTGAACTTCAATCTTCCCGAGGGCTCCTATTCCACCAACCCATACAGCGGCCATTCCAGGGTGGCGGAGTTCAAGCGCCTCGTTCATGCGCTCCACTGCGCAGGGATACGCGTCATCATGGATGTGGTGTACAATCACACCTATGCCACCGCCGATTCCCCCTTCAACAAGACATACCCGAAATACTACTACCGCCTCTGCGGTCCGAATAACGAATACTTCTCCAACGGCTCGGGCTGCGGCAACGAGATAGCCACCGAAAGGAAGATGGTGCGCAAGTTCATCATCGACAGCCTGTGCTACTGGACAAAAGAATACCTTATAGACGGCTTCCGTTTCGACCTCATGGGGCTCTATGATATAGAGACCCTGAACATCGCAGAGAAAAAACTCAAGGAAATAAACCCCGACATCATCCTCTACGGTGAGGGCTGGACAGGCGGAGGCTCCGCCCTTGAAGACGGGAAGCGCGCCATGAAGCTCAATGCGCGGCACACCCCGGGCTACGGCTTCTTCTCCGATGATTTCCGCGACACCGTGAAGGGCAACAACTTTGAGAACCGCTCAAAGGGCTATGTAAACGGCGCTGAGGGCAACGAGGAATATGTGAAGGAAGTAATGTGCGGACGGATACCCCATCCGCAGCTCCCCAATCTCAACACCTACGCATGGGCAGTATCTCCCTGCCAGACGGTGAACTATGTGGAGGTGCATGACAATCTCACTCTGTGGGACAAGCTGTGCTACACCAATCCTACGGATCCCATAGAAATAAGGATAAAGATGGACAAGATGGCGGCTGCCATGGTCATGCTGTCACAGGGTATCGCCCTGATACAGGCAGGGCAGGAATTCCTGCGCACAAAGCCGCTCCCCGGCGGTGCTTTCGACCACAACAGCTACAATTCCCCGGATATAGTCAATTCCATCAAATGGAACAGGAAGACCGAATATTCCTATGTTTACAGGTACTATAAGGGGCTCATCGAATTCAGGAAGGCTCACAGCGCATTGAGGATGTCCACCGCCGAGGAGATAGGGCAGAACATGCGCTTCTTCGACAAGCTCCCCGGCAGGATAGTAGGCTTCGGCCTCTACAATGACAACGAGCTCGATGAGATAGCCGTTTTCTTCAATCCCACCCCCTATGATGTAAAAATGTACGCCTTTGGCGAATACAAGGTATATATAGACGGCAACAACGCAGGCACCGTCCCGATGTACACAGTCTGCGGAGAATACCTCCTCCCCCCCTACTCCACTATGGTAATGGGAAAGAAGAACGAGGAGCCGCAGCCCGATGAAAACACCGCTGACGGACAGCAATGACCTGATGAAACGCTTTTGAAAGTGAGGGAAGTTCCATGAAAAGGATACTTGTCTGCGAGGACGAGGATGTAATAAGAGATTTCGTCGTGATAAACCTGAAACGCGCAGGTTACGACGTTATAGATGTGAACAACGGCGAGGAGGCGCTCCGCGTATTCGACAGCGAGCACGGTGAATTCGATATCGCCCTGCTCGACATCATGATGCCCGGCATCGACGGATTCCATGTCTGCAAGGAACTCCGCCGCAGAAGTGCCACTATCGGCATAATCATGCTCTCCGCAAAGACACAGGAGATGGACAAGGTGAGCGGCCTTATGCTGGGTGCCGATGACTATATAACCAAGCCCTTCTCCCCCTCCGAGCTCACTGCCCGCATAGATGCGGTATACCGCAGGGTCAGCATGGCATTCGTGCAGGAAGAGAAGACCAGCACTATCGTTTCCGGCCCCTTCGAGCTCAATGTCAAGAGCAGGACAGTTTCAAAGAACGGCCAGCTCATAGACCTCACACAGGTTGAATATTCCATCCTTGAATACTTCATCACCAATCAGAACACAGCCCTCGACAGGGGCAGCATACTCCAGCATATCTGGGGCAACAACTACCCCGGCGATGACAAGATAGTAGATGTGAACATTCGCAGGATCCGCCTCAAGATAGAGGATCAGCCCTCCCACCCCCGCTATATCTCAACTATATGGGGATTTGGCTACAAATGGTCGGACGGCACCTCCAAGGATGAGGACGAGCCCTGATCTGACCGCCTCCTTTATGCACAGAGCATACAGGGAGAGATAAGGAAAATAAATGGAGCAGTCAAACAGGCAGCCCGCCGCAAAGGAGCCCTTCACGGACGGACAGGATCAGCCCGTCCGCAAAAAGGCAAAGGCGAACATCACAAGGCGCTGGCTGCTGAACAACCTCGGCGTGAGTGCCATCGTCCTGGTGGTAGTGGCCATGACCCTGTCCCTCATCATCAGTTTCTACTATATGAGCAGTGCAGGGCAGTATGTCACCTCACAGCTGAGCACAGTGTCGGGTCTGCTGCGGCAGTATTATACCGACAATCCCAGCACCTTCGCCTCCCAGGTGCGTTCGCTGATACAGGACTGGAACCCCAAGGACAGGGCGGAGCTCATGGCAGTGAGCCGTGACGGCAAAGTCACCATGACATCCTCTGGCTTTGAGCCCACAAGGGATATACTGGCATCCGATTTCTATGATGCCGTGGACAGCGGCAGTACAGGCTTTTTCAGAGGGCGGCTGCCCGACGGTGAAAGAGTCGTGGCTGTGAGCATGGTCACTCCCGATGCCGCAGGCGACTATGCGGTGATACGGATAGTAAGCTCCCTTTCCCGCGTGGACAAGCACATCCGCAGCTATATAGTGGGCATCACTCTGCTGTGCATAGCCATACTGGGGCTCATATTCTATCAGGGGATGTTCTTTGTAAATTCCATCGTCATACCCGTGAACCGCGTGGGCAATACCGCAAGGCGCTATGCTGACGGCGATTTTTCCGTGCGCATCCCTGTGGACAGCGACGATGAGCTGGGCGAGCTGTGCAAGACCATCAACAAGATGGCGGACAACCTGTCCCAGTCCGAGGCCATGAAGAACGAGTTCATTTCCAGCGTATCCCATGAGCTGAGGACGCCCCTCACCGCCATAAAGGGATGGGCTGAGACAATAGAGGCCATGCCCGATGATGCTGAAATGATACAGAAGGGCATGAGGGTCATAAACTCCGAGACCGAGCGCCTTTCCCAGATGGTGGAGGACCTTCTGGACTTCTCCCGTATGCAGAACGGCAAGTTCACTATGGAAATGAGCAACGTGGATATCCTGGCAGAACTGGGGGATGCCGTGCTCATATACACCGAAAAGGCCAAAAAGGAAGGCATAGAGCTCATTTACACCGAGCCCGCCGATCTGCCCATAGTACATGGTGACAGGAACAGGCTGAGGCAGGTGTTCATCAACATCATCGACAATGCGATAAAATATTCCGAAAAGGGCGGTCTTGTCACCGTCACCACCGCTGTCACCCCCGACAGGTTCATTCAGATCGAGGTGGCAGACAACGGCTGCGGCATCAGTGAAGAGGATCTTAAAAAGGTAAAGCAGAAATTCTTCCGTGCCAACCATATAAAAAGAGGGTCCGGCATAGGCCTTGCCGTTGCCGATGAGATAATCTCCCTCCACGGCGGCTCTGTTGATATAAAAAGTACGATAGGCAAGGGAACGCAGGTCATCATATCCATTCCATACTAAGAAAACGCTGTTTAAATATAGCCTCCCCTGAAAGGGGAGGGGAACCGCCGCCGTTAAGGCGGTGGTGGAGGGGTTAGCTAAACAGATTTTACGATTTAATCAGTGATTTCTTAAATAAATAACATTATGGGGGTATTCTATAATGGCAAAAGAAGTTAAATGTAAAAAATGCGGCTTGACATATCCCCGCAAAAACAGGTCTTGTCCTTATTGTCACAAAAAACGTCCTGTATCACTCTTGACAGTTCTCCTGTTTTTACTTATTTTGATTGCAGGAGCAGTTGCTTTTGGCATAAAATTTCTTAACATTAACTTAAGCAACATCAAAAACAGTTCCGTTTATGACAGCTTCGCTATACAATGTGAATATGAATACGACATATTTCATTCTATAAATGTTACATTCATAAATATAACTCCTCAAACAAGAAGTGCTACCTATGATGTTGCTATATATGCAGATAATCAGCAGTTATGTAACGAAGCCGTAGTTATTGATGACTTATTTGCAGGAAAGCAGACTGTCGAATCGGTATATTTTTTCCCGGATAAAGAGTATAGCGAATATGAAATATATATTTCTCCATACGGTAAAGGCGAATACAAACTTCTGACCAAATTAAAAGTAGAGTAATGGCTCTTTTCAAATCTAAGACAAAGGAACAGAAGGAACTCGAAAAGCTGCTGAAAGAGCGCGAGAAGAAGGAAAAGAAGATCAGGAAAGCATGGGAGAAGCGCCTTGACTATGTGTATACCGACAAGGCACTCAAAGCCGCAAAGAATGTAATGCTCCAGCGTGCCTACAATATTGACAGCATGCAGTATGAGAAAATGGTGCGTGAGCTCAGGGAGAACCTGCACAACAACAGCATCCCCGATGAGAACGAGATACAGCTCCCGCCGCCCTCCGTATCCGATGAGGACTGACGGATACCACAGATATGTCAAAGATCACATTTATTACCTTCGGCTGCAAGGTGAACACCTACGAAACACAGGTGATGCGGGAGAGCTTTCTCGGAAAGGGGCACACAGAGGTGCCCGATGACAACTCTTCCGACATCGTTGTGATAAACTCCTGTACGGTCACCGAACAGGCAGACAAGAAGCTGCTCAAGACCCTGCGCAGGATACGGCGGGAAAACCCCGGTGCCTGCATAGTCCTAACGGGCTGCTACCCACAGGCGCATAAGGAGATACCCGACGGCCTTGCGGATATAGTCACCGGCACAAAGGACCGGCGCTCCGTGGCGGATATAGTTACAGGGCACCCGAAGGGCAGAGAGAAGACAGTGGCGCTGCCTCTCCCTACGGCTGATTTTGAAAGTACCCGTGTGCATTATTCCGAAGGGCATACCCGGGCCTTCGTCAAGATACAGGACGGCTGCGAGATGAACTGCTCCTACTGCATAATCCCACAGGCCCGCGGAAAGATGCGTTCAAAGCCCCCGGGTGAGCTCAGAGCCGAAATAGAAGGTCTTGCTGCCAACGGCTACAAGGAGATAGTCCTTGTGGGGATAAACATAATGTTCTACGGCATGGAATACGGCACGGATATCATATCCGCCGCAGAATGTGCCGAAGATATACAGGGCATCGAAAGGGTGCGGATAAGCTCCATCGAGCCCGAAATGATGAAACTGAGCCATATAGAACGGCTCGCGCAGTGCAGTAAATTCTGCCCCTCCTTCCACCTTTCGGTGCAGAGCGGGTCTGACAGGATACTGCGCCTTATGAAAAGAAAATATGACACAGCCCGCTATATGGAGATAGTGGAAAATATCCGCAGGGTATTCCCCGATGCCTCCATCACCACCGATATAATGACGGGCTTTCCCACGGAAACAGAGGAAGATCACCTAGATTCCATGAGATTTGCAAGGGCTGTGTCTTTCTCCGATATGCACGTTTTCACCTTCTCCCCAAGGCAGGGCACTCCCGCCTTTGATATGGAGCAGGTGAGAAATGAGATAAAGCATCGCCGCACGGAAGAGATGACCATGCTCGGGAAGGAGCTTTCCGCAGCATTCAACAAAGCACGTATCGGCAGCACTTGTAAGGTGCTTTTTGAAAGGGAACGCCCGGACGGCACCCACAGGGGGCACACGAAAAACTACCTCTCTGTGAGCCTGAAGGAAAAGCACCCTTTCACCATGAGAGGCAAAACCGCCGCTGTTCTCATCACGGATGCTGATGAAAACACACTTTACGGTGATTTGATATGATCCACCCCGCCATTTGGCGGATAATATTACAACAGGGGAGAAAAATATGTCTGTATCCAGAGTCTATGTAGAAAAGAAACCGGAATACGCTACCGTGTCAGCTACGCTCACAGCCGATGTAAAAACGGCGCTGAGGCTGAAACAGCTTAATTCCATTCGCATCATAAACCGCTATGATGCACAGAATATCTCCGAGGAGGACTTCGAGTATTCCGTAAAGAACGTATTCTCAGAGCCTGCGGTGGATATCGTGAGCTATGAGCTCCCGAAGCTTGCAGATGATGAGACCGTATTTGCCGTAGAATACTTGCCCGGTCAGTTCGACCAGCGCGCGGATTCCTGCGAGCAGTGCATACAGATACTCACAGGCGGAGAGCGCCCCCTTATACGCAATGCAAGGGTGTACATCGTTTCGGGTCTGCTCACAGCAGAGGAGATAGATGCCATAAAGAAGTACATCATCAACCCTGTGGAGAGCCGTGAGGCGAGCCTTGAAAAGCCCGAGACACTTGAGACCGTCTATGAGATACCCACAGAGGTGGAGACCCTCACAGGCTTTATCGATATGTCCAACGAGCAGATCGGCGAATTCGTCAAGAAATACGGCCTTGCCATGGACAATGACGACCTTGTGTTCTGCCGCAACTATTTCAGGGATGAGGAGCACCGCGACCCCACTATCACCGAGATAAGGATGATAGATACCTACTGGTCGGATCACTGCCCCCATACCACATTCCTCACAGAGATCGACAATGTGAACATAGATGCGGACTATATTGAAGATACCTACAATGACTATATAGATGCCCGCAAGGCTCTGGGCAGGGAAGACAAACCCATCACCCTCATGGATATCGCCACCATCGGAGCCCGCAGGCTCAAAGCCGAAGGCAAGCTCCCCGACCTTGACGAATCCGATGAGATAAACGCCTGCTCCGTAAAGATAAAGGTGGATGTGGACGGCGACCTGCAGGAC
>JAFPYQ010000148.1 GCA_017394475.1 Oscillospiraceae bacterium
CGCAGTATGGGGAGAGGACTGCTTTTCGTAGCTGTCCTCATTAAGTGGTTATATAAGCTGGCTGCTTGACAGGGTAGAGGACGATCCCAAGCACCCGCGGCTGATACAGACGGTATACAAGGTGGGATACCGCTTCGGAGACGGTCAATGAAGTCATTTATCATAAGGATGCTCCTGATGACAGCCGTATTTGTGATCGCCGCCGCTGTGCTCAACACTGCGGCAAGGAAGTCCATACAGGAGAGATACAGCGAGAGGAACGTGGTAGTCAACCGCATTTGCGATGAGATGGACAGATATATCGCCGAGGGCGGGGACAGGACACGCCTTGCGGATGATGTGTTCTACGGCAGACTGCCCGAATGGGAGCAGCTCTACGGCAGGCAGTACTGTCCCGCATCTGCGAAGATAATGTTCTTTGGCGGAAGAGAGGATGTATCGGGCGGCAGCAACAGCATGATATGCATGCTCCATGACGGAGACAAGGCCATAGGTGCCGTAGTGTTCAGCTTCACCGACCCGGGCTACAATACCATGCTCACTATCATGAACATCGCATTCGGGGTGTGCGGATCCTTTATGCTGATCTACAGCTGCTTTATATTCGAGAGCATCCTGCGCCCCTTCAACAAGCTGTCAGACTATCCGGAAAAGCTGTCAAAGGGCTATCTTGTGGAAAGACTGCCGGAAAAACACAGCGGCTTCTTCGGCAGATATGTGTGGAGCATGAATATGCTCTCGGATAAGCTGGAGCATGACCGTGACATAATAAGGCGCATGGCAGCCGAGCGGGACAGCTTTGTCACCGCTCTTGTACACGGTATCAAGACCCCGGCTGCCAATATCAAGCTGCTGTCCGAGGCCATAGCCACAGGTCTGTATGACCCCGAGGGAAAGATAAACGAAACGGATGCACAGCTTGCGGGCAGGATAGAGAAGAACGTGGATGAGATAGAGCATATCGTGAAGGATGTAGTGGAGACGGGCGCCTCCGTGATATACGAGGCAGACCCCGATGCAAAGCCCTTCTACAGCCGCCATCTGGCAGAGCTTGTCTGCGAGGAATACTCCGACCGCCTGAAAATTGAAAAGATACCCTTTGAGACCGATATCCGCACCGATGCTATGATAAAGAGCGATATTGAAGGCGTGCGCAGGATAGTCAGACAGCTTATGGACAATGCCATCAAATATGGAGACGGCACAGGCATAACCCTTATCATAGACAAGCGGGAGGAGGGGGACTTCATCACCGTGAAGAACAACGGCACACCCCTTCCGCAGACAGAGCTACCCTTTGTGTGGAAAAGCATGTGGCGCGGTTCCAACTCCGACGGCATAAAGGGCAGCGGTGTGGGACTGTATGAATCAAGGTTCATCGCAAGGAAGCTGGGCGGCGATATGTACATGACCGCCGAAGGCTCCGTTACCGAGGTAACGCTGTTTTTGCCGCAGTAATAGCATGTAAACTTTTTGTGAATTAACGATAAACTATATTAATATCCCTCGTTTTGTGATAGAATATTCTCTGGAGAATACTGGGACATTACCCGTATCCTGCTCAGATGATCACAAAACGGGGGTTTGTTATGGAGAAGATCGAAAAGTTTTTCAGGCTCAGGGAAAACGGCACTACCTTCAGGACCGAGGTGATCGCCGGGACGACCACGTTCCTTAAGATGGCATACATACTGGCAGTAAACCCGAGCATCCTTTCGGCAG
>JAFPYQ010000149.1 GCA_017394475.1 Oscillospiraceae bacterium
ATAATGATGAATAATACAGTGCTAAAGGGCGTAGTCGCATCTGCACCCGCACCCGAGACCAGTGAGAGCTACACAAGGTTTGAGATCCCCGTTCGTGTGACGGGGAAGAAGGAACCTGTGATAGTTGAGATGTACGGTATGCGCGATATTGCAAAGCGCTTTCCCGCCGGAAAGACAATCAGCATAATCGTGCAGAAAAGGACGCGTCCCGTCATGCATCCCATTTTCAGCGGATATATAAAGAAATACGACAGCTTTTTTACCGCAGCGGCGGTAACGTGATGAAAGGAAACAACGATGACTGAGTATGTAAACAAGGAATACTACAAGAGCCTTGCTGTAACTGACAGGTTCTATCTTAGCCCCGGCAACAATACAAGGGCATTTATGGACAAGCTGAATGAAGCGGGGATACCTTTCTCCGCTACTCTCGGAGACTACAAGCAGACTGTTACAGTGAATAAGTCAGACAGAGAGCGTGCAGAGGGCATACTCTATTCTCTTAATGCCGCACAGGAGCAGCCTGCACAGTCCCGCAGGAATATAATCGGCAATACCGATTATGGTAAGATCACTGATAAGAGATACATCAAGACAGATGCCGATACTGCAAGAAAGATTGCAGAGCAGATAGGGAACAGCAATGAACTCCGTTTCTCCGGCCTTATCCGCGGCAATACTGCGACTATTACAGTATCCGGTGATGAGAATGCAGCTGCAGTGCGCTCCATGATAGAAAATATGAAGTATGGTGCGCTTATCGCTGATCTTGAAAGAGCGGGATATATGCGTGTAACGAACGACAATTATTTCAAGGACGGCTTCGTGGTGCTTCGCAACCTGAAAACAGGCGAGCAGTGCGGCTTTGACGGCTTCGATATGATACGCAGTATGTGGGAAGATCCCGACAATGAGTATTTCCACCCGCCCGTATACAAGATCGTGCGTGATGAGGAAAAGCTCGGTTATTATATTTCCGAACGCTATCCCGACACGGATACCGAAAAGGATGTATATTACGAAAAGAACGGCAATGTGCCGACCTTTGACAGGGTGGATGATGCTGTCCGCTACATACAGACCAACAATATTTCCATTACAAATACAGCCGAAGAACTGAACGACCTCAGAGTGGATGAAATATCCCGCAGGGAGCAGGAGCTTGAGAAGAGCAACGCAAAGCTCATAGCACAGTTCCCGCACAATAACGGTATGTATCCCGATGACTTTATGTTCTTTTCCGAAAACGGCAGGTATGACTGGTATTACTTTAATCCCGACGGCGATGACGGCAGGGGAGTGTTCAACTATTCCCGCATTTCCGAGGAAGATATTTACAACGCATACAAGGAATACAAGTCAGAGACCGATGCTGATAAAGCAAGACAGGCATTTTTCTCATACCTGTACAACTATGCTGATATCGAGATCATCAATACAAGAAATGCGGAGTTCAGCGCCTATGCAGGCTCATATATCAGAAAGCCCACTATGGCGGAAAGATATTACGGACTCCTTGAAAACGGTGGGAATGAGACGGAGATAGAGCGCTTTATCCATATCAATGAACTGCGAAACAAACTGATACAGGCGGACTATGACCGCAATTCCGGTGTGTTTACGGAGGATATAGACCTCAGAACGGCGGCTGCGGAGCAGAGACAGAGCTACCGCAGGAGCATGGAGAGCAATATCCGCTGTGCAGAGGCCATATCTGATGCTGTACACAACTACTACGGCTTCAGGAGCGAGAATGTACTCGATACCGAAACTGCGTTATCAGATATAATGGGCAGATTTACTCCCGAAAGAGTTGCATATGTGCTTGCTGTTACGATAAATGACAGGGGAGAGTTTGACAAGCGCATATCGGGAATTAACAATGAGTGGGCAAAGTCTCTTCTTACAAATGTTCCCGATCTGTACACATCCGTATCCAACCGCAGCGTTCTTTCAATACGTTCACAGCTGGGCGAAACTCACACAGGACTTATCAATCTGCTTGTGGACGAATTTGAGAAGCAGTACAGGGATATATCCCTTAACCATGACGATATTATTTCCTCCAACGTGGAGGAAAGCATATCCGATAAGGTATCAAGGGAGTACAAGGAATATCTTGAAAACATCCGCAAAGAAAGCGTGGATGTTATCATACAGTCCGCCAATGAGATCGCCGAGAAGGAAAAGATCACGCTGTATTTTGAAGAATATTTCGATGAGAACTCTTTCTGGGAAAAGGATCTTGAGGTGCTTCGTAATGCTACACATCTCCTTGAAGATGTGTATCAGGTATGGGCGGATATGCCGAATCTGTCAAGTGTCGATGATGTGCGTATTGCTGTTACGACTGCGATAGAGTATGGAAAGATACGTTATGAAAAGCCTGCAGTTGAAGAAGTACAGCAGTCAGAGCCACAGATACCTCTTGCGGAGCAGGTAGTACAGCGCTTGCAGGACGAAATGGCAGAGTTCAATGCCGAGATGCTCAAAAATGATCCATCAGCTATATTATCCCGCATAACAGAAATAAGTGCAAAGCGGGAGATCGCTGATTATGACGTTATCGGCGATTATAACCTCGATACTAATAGGCTCACAGCACTCCTTACGAGCAAGAATATCCTTGATGAAGTGTATCAGGAATGGCTTCCTCTTGATACTAACGGGCTGCAGGATATAGGGCTCGCATTCGAGGAATGTGCGGACGGAATCATGGAATCCATGAAGCGTGAACAGGCTGAAACCATAGAGTCGGAGCAGCCGGAGACTACAGTCGAAGAGCCCGTGCATGACAAACAATATTATTTTGACCTTGCACAGAAATATATCAATGAGTTCTGTGACAGGGAATACGACAGCACAGCTGATTTCAGCAACATAAATGAAGTCGGCATCGGCTATACTACTGTTACCGATGATGAGATTGAGCTGCAGGTAAACGCCGATCTGGAGAACTATCAGATAAAGTATTATCTGAATGATCGCCTGTACAAGACCGATGATTATGACAGCCTGCAGGAGCTTACCGAGAATGCATTGTCTGCACTTGATTTCAATGAGCTTGCCTATGAAGTCGAGAAAGACGGAGATGAAGCCATACTTGCCTTTGTCAATGTTGATACAGAGATAGCAGTACCGGAACAGGGTATCATATTTGATATTGCAACAGTAAGTGAATTTGTGATAGAGGGCAGCTATTCCGAATATATCGGCGGTATGGATGAAAACGGTCACGAAGCAAAGGACAACTATCAGCAGTATGATACCAGCCTGTCTCTTCGACTGGAAGGTGCAAAGGTCATTTCTGAGACATATGATGAGCGGGATATGTTTTCGCCCTACACTGAGGGTATATTCGATCTTCTTGAAGACGGAGGTCGTGAAAAGCTCTATGAGCATATCACCCGCTTTGCCGAGGATAATGAAATAAGCAAGATATATACAGTCAAGGACGGGAAAGAGACACCTCTTGACCTTAGAGCCCCCGAGGATAATATCGTAAAGACCGAGCCGCCCTTTGGTGTGAAAAATGATCATCTTTCGGTAATATCCGCA
>JAFPYQ010000150.1 GCA_017394475.1 Oscillospiraceae bacterium
CAACAGCTTCCTTCTTGGTCTTCATGCCCTCATCAACGAGGTCACAAGCGATCTTGAGAGCAGCCTGAGCGGTCCTCTTACCGTTACGGCACTGGAGCATATAGAGCTTCTTGTTCTCTACTGTGAACTCCATGTCCTGCATATCGTGATAGTGGTTCTCGAGGATATCGCAGACCTTTACGAACTCTGCATAAGCCTCGGGGAACTCCTGCTCCATCTGAGCGATGGGCATAGGAGTGCGGACACCTGCAACAACGTCCTCACCCTGAGCGTTCTTAAGGAACTCACCCATGAGCTTCTTTTCGCCTGTTGCGGGATCTCTTGTAAATGCAACGCCTGTACCGGACTCGTTGTTGAGGTTACCGAATACCATGGGCATTACGTTTACTGCAGTACCCCAGGAGTAGGGTATATCATTGTCACGGCGGTATACGTTTGCACGGGGGTTATCCCATGAACGGAACACTGCTTCGATAGCGAGCTTGAGCTGTTCAACGGGATCAGAGGGGAAGTCCTTGCCGAGCTGCTTCTTGTATTCAGCCTTGAACTGCTCTGCGAGGGTCTTGAGATCAGCAGCGGTGAGCTCTACGTCGTACTGAACGCCCTTCTCTTCCTTCATCTTGTCGATGAGCTGCTCGAAATACTTCTTGCCGACTTCCATAACGACATCGGAGAACATCTGGATGAAACGTCTGTAGGAGTCGTAAACGAAACGCTCGAAGGAAGGATCGGGGTTGCCCTTGATCATAGCAGCAACAACTTCGTCATTGAGACCCAGGTTGAGGATAGTATCCATCATACCGGGCATGGAAGCTCTCGCACCTGAACGAACGGAAACAAGGAGAGGATTCTGGAGATCGCCGAACTTCTTGCCGTTGATCTCTTCCATCTTCTTAACGCCTTCCATAGCCTGAGCCATGATCTCGTCGTTTATCTTTCTGCCGTCCTCATAATACTGAGTACAAGCCTCTGTTGTGATAGTGAAGCCCTGAGGAACGGGGAGACCGATGCTTGACATCTCAGCAAGGTTCGCACCCTTACCGCCGAGAAGATTGCGCATTGTCATATCGCCCTCTGTGAACATGTACACCCATTTGTTTGCCATTGAATATACCTCCGTGTTAAACTCAATAATAGAGGCGGCTCGCGCACGCCTCGTACTAACACACTTTTCCTTTACTTGCACTTACAAGTAACCTATACTATTATATCAAATTTTTTCGACAATTTCTATTGTGAAATACGGTGAAAATTCATAGGTTTTTTGTGCATTTATTACAACTTTTGACGAATATTTTCTGTCAGGTCTTTTATTACCTCTCCCGCGATGATGAGACCTGCCACGGGAGGCACTAATGAAACCGATCCCGGGACTGTTTTCTTGGCGGTGTCCTCGTCGGGCTGAAAGAGGGGAGCCATGGGCTTTTCCTCGGAATACAGCACCTTGTACGGCGCAAAGCCCCGCTTTTTGCTCTCATACCTCATGACCCGCGCTAAAGGGCATACGGAGGTGTGGTAGATATCCGTTACTTTGAATGCGGTGGGATCGAGCTTGTTCCCCGTGCCCATAGAGGATATGACAGGCACGCCGGCTTTCTGGGCACATTCTATTATGCACAGCTTCCCTGTCACCGTATCTATGGCATCCACCACATAGTCATACTGTGAAAATTCGAACAGATGGGCAGTTTCCGGCATGAACAGAACGCAGTGTTCGTGAACGGTGCATCCCGGAGAGATGCGGTGTATCCGTTGTGCCATGGCGGCTGTCTTTTCCATGCCGATGTTATCCGCCTCGGCGATGATCTGGCGGTTTATGTTGGTGGGGCTTATAACATCGTTGTCGATGATATCTATACAGCCGAGCCCTGCTCTGACGAGCCCTTCTGCCACATATCCCCCTACTCCGCCGATGCCGAAGACCGCCACGCGGCTGCCTTTCATTTTGTCCACAGCGCCGCTGCCCAGCAGCATAGCCGTCCTTGTGAAGTAGTCCATATTTTTTCTCCTGTGTTTTCAAAGCTTGCAGTCATAACAGGATTATAGCATATAGGCGGCGGAATGTCAAATCGGGATAAAGGTGACCGAAAACGACGGCTTTTTCGGAAAAGTATTGAAAAAGCCCGTGTTTTGTGTTATAATCTGATATGATCTGATCATGCCGCTATGGCAATTATAAGAAAAACTGTATGAAGGAAAAACGTATGAAAGTATATGGACATATCGCCGCGCTTGCAGAGTACGGCATAGAAAAAGGTCTTGCAGATGAGATCGACCGTGATCTCATCATAAACTCCCTGCTGGATGTGCTGCATCTTGATACATTTGAAAAACCGGATGAGATACCGGAGCTGCCGCTGGAGGATATCCTTTCCGGGCTGCTGGACTATGCCGTGGAAAACGGGCTGTGTGAGGACAGCATCGTATACCGCGACCTTTTTGATACAAGGCTCATGGGATGCCTCACCCCCCGCCCGTCCGAGGTGGTGCGCAGGTTTGGCGAAAATATGGCTGTCTCCCCCGAAAAGGCTACGGAGTGGTATTACCGTTTCTCACAGGATACCGATTATATCCGCAGATACCGCATCAAAAAGGATATGCGCTGGAAGGCGCAGACCGAGTACGGAGAGCTGGATATCACCATAAACCTGTCAAAGCCCGAAAAGGACCCGAAAGCCATCGCCGCGGCAAGGAATGCGGCATCGGGCTATCCGAAATGCCTGCTGTGTGCGGAGAATGTGGGCTATGCGGGGCGGGTGAACCATCCCGCAAGGCAGAACCACCGCATCATCCCCATAGATATAGCGGGGCAGGAATGGGGCTTCCAGTATTCTCCCTATGTGTACTATAACGAGCACTGCATAGTTTTCAACCGCACCCATACCCCTATGGTGATAGACAGGTCTGCCTTTGAAAAGCTGTTCTCCTTTGTTGAAAAGTTCCCTCACTATTTTGTGGGCTCGAATGCCGATCTGCCCATCGTAGGCGGCTCCATACTGGCACACGAGCATTTCCAGGGCGGCTGCTACACCTTTGCCATGGCTGCAGCCCCTGTGGAAAAGAAATACACTGTAAAGGGGTATGAGGATGTGTCTGTGGGGCGCGTCAAGTGGCCCATGTCGGTGATAAGGCTCAGCGGAAAGGATCATCACAGGCTTTGTGACCTGGCGGATGTGATACTCACAAAATGGAGAGCCTACACCGATGAAAGTGCGTTCATATATGCCTTTACAGACGGTGAGCCCCACAACACCATAACCCCCATAGCGAGGAAAAACGGCGAAAACTATGAGCTGGATCTTGTGCTGCGCAATAACATCACCACCGCTGAGCATCCCCTCGGAGTGTACCATCCTCACGCAGAGCTGCACCATATCAAAAAGGAGAACATAGGTCTTATTGAAGTGATGGGGCTCGCAGTCCTTCCTTCAAGGCTCAAGGGGGAGCTTGAGAGCCTTGCCCGTGCCATCGGAGAGGGGCGCGATTACCGCAGCGATGAGGTGCTCTCGAAGCATGCGGACTGGGCGGATACCTTTGCAGGTGACCTTGCGGGAAAGAGTATAGATGAGATAACCGCACGCATACGCCTTGAAACGGGCATCGTGTTCGCAAAGGTGCTCGAGCACGCAGGCGTATATAAAAGGGATGCGCAGGGTATGTCTGCTTTTGACAGATTTGTTTCCGTGGTAAGCGGATGACATCCTTTACGGAGGGATAAGTTTTGGGTTTTTATCTTAATCAGCTTGAACACATCGTGACCCCATCCATACTTGAAAAGGCGAAGAACGACCTTGGAGGCGGCAAAGTGCTGTCCATAAATTTCAATCCCCGCGGCTACGGCTACCAGTATGTAGATGCAAAGGTGGAAAGTTCACGGTTGCATGGCAGGGTGTATCTCACCAGTGTAGTTGTGGGCAGCAATGAATATGTTTTTGACTATACCTGTGAATGTGCGCACTACGGTATATGCCGCCATGAGGCAGCGGCACTGCTCAAAATACGCAGGATGATCGCATCCAGATCATCCCAGAGCGTTATCCAGCTGATAAACAACTACAAGGAAGGCGGTCATACCGACACGGAGGAGGGCAGCCATCCCGAGAACAGCGTTCACATCGTGCCCGTCATATCAAAGGACAAATTAGGTGACAATATAACCGTCAGCTTCAAGATGGGTGCGGACAAGCTGTTTGTGATCACCGATCTTATAGCTCTTGCCTCAAAGTTCAACACGAGGGGCGTCAAGGCGTATTCAAAGAGCTTCGTTTTCAACCATGATGAATCCGCACTTGACCCTCAGAGCAGGAAATATCTGCGCTTCATACAGAAAAACGTCATCTTCCAGCCCACCAATTACAAGGGAAATGTAGACAAGAAGAAGATAGCCCTCACCAACGCCAAGCTGCCCGAGTTCCTGGAGATCCTGCCCGGAAACACCATCACCATAGATAAGGACACCTACGAGGTAATAAACGACGATCCCCGCCTTACCATCACATTCGCTGCCGATCCCGACAGCGGGGGGAGACTGAATGCGGCTCTGCCCGACGGTATGGAATTCTTTAACGGGTACAGCTCTGCCCTTATCCTTGACAATGAAGATCACATCGCCTATGTGGCAGGCAAGCCCTATGCCCGCAGTGTCGGCGAGCTCCTGTACGAGGTGGGCAGGGGACAGATAAATGTATCCAAAGATGATCTTCCCGCTTTCTATGCGGTGGTGCTCAGAAAAGCGCTGCCCTACTGCAATATCGCAGGCCTTGAAGACTATGCGGATATCATCCCCCCCGAATGTATAAGCAAGCTGTATATCACCACCGCATCTAATGACGAGATATACGCGCGGCTGGATTTTGTCTATGACAATACGATCCATTCACCCTTTGACAAAAATCCTCAGTCCTACCGTGACCTTGACAAGGAACGCACCGATGACGATCTTGTGACGAGGTATTTTGGCGTCTGCGACGGCGACCTTGACCCGAACCATCAGTATTTGTGCAGCGGCAGCGAGAATATATATTCTCTGCTTTCGGATGGCCTTTCTGTGCTGATGAGGCACATGGAGGTCTACACAGACGATCGTTTCAACAGCATCCGCATCCGCCCGCCCATGAGGGCATCTGTGGGAGTGCG
The DNA here is from genome assembly GCA_017394475.1 of Oscillospiraceae bacterium. GTDB lineage: Bacteria > Bacillota > Clostridia > Oscillospirales > Ruminococcaceae > Huintestinicola. Next base: position 5,137 of record JAFPYQ010000150.1, read on the forward strand.
CCCGGAGAGCGGTCTGCTGTCACTGTCCCTCACCGCAGAGGGCTACACCGGGGAGGAACTGGCGGAGCTGCTCAAAGCCTACAGGAAGGGCGTCAAGTATCACCGCCTGAAGGACGGCTCCTTTGCCGCTGTGGACAACAGTGTGGCAGAGCTTTCCGAGCTGGTGTCCAACCTCAATATCACCGATAAGGAGATACTCAAAAAGAACATCCGCACACCTATGTACCGCATGCTGTACCTTGACAGTCTGAAGACCGACGAGGTGACCATAAAGCGCAGTTCGGAGTTCAAGGAGCAGATACGCAGATACCGTGAGCTGATGGGCGATTCCGGAACGATGCAGGTGCCCGACAGTCTTGATGATATAATGAGGGACTATCAGAAATACGGTTTCAGATGGCTCAAAACCATATCCTCCTACGGTTTTGGCGGCATACTTGCAGATGATATGGGACTCGGAAAGACTTTGCAGGCCATCGCCCTTATGGTGGATGCAAAGAACTCCTCGGAAAAGCATATCACAAATCTGGTGGTCTGCCCGTCATCGCTGGTGCTCAACTGGCAGGCGGAGACAGAGCGGTTTGCGCCGGAGCTCAGAACCCTGATGATAACGGGGCCGGCTGCCGCACGGAAAGAGCTCATCGCATCCTACGCCGACTATGATGTGCTGATAACATCCTATTCCCTTATCGCCCGCGACATCGCGGAATATGAGGAGTGCAGCTTTGAATACCAGTTCATCGATGAGGCGCAGTATATAAAGAACCATGTGACACAGGCATCAAAGGCGGTAAAGGGCATCCGCTCAAAGGTGCGTTTCGCCCTGACGGGCACTCCCGTGGAAAACTCACTGGCGGAGCTGTGGAGCATATTCGATTTCATCATGCCAGATTATCTCTTTGCCTATGCGCATTTCAAAAAGAGCTATGAAACGCCTATCGTAAAGAGCGGCGATAAGGACATAGTGCGCTCACTGCAGATGATAGTATCTCCCTTTATACTGCGCAGGCTCAAAAAGGATGTTCTGAAGGAGCTGCCCGAAAAGACCGAGACCGTCCTCACAGCGGTGATGGAGGAGGAGCAGAGCAAGCTGTACTCCGCACAGGTGGCGCATATCAAGGAAGCACTTGCCAGAGGCCTTGAACCTTCCGAGAGGATACAGATACTTGCCATGCTGATGACGCTCAGGCAGATATGCTGTGATCCCCGCCTTACTTTTGACAACTACACCCACGGCAGCGCAAAGCTGCAGATGTGTACCGATCTTGTGGAGAGCTGCATCAACTCGGGACATAAGGTGCTGCTGTTCTCCCAGTTCACATCTATGCTCGATCTTATCCGCAGGGAGCTGGACAATCTGCAGATACCCTCCTGCACCCTTACCGGTGAGACCAAGCCCGCAGAGCGCCTGCGCCTTGTGAACGAGTTCAACGAGAACGATGTGCC
>JAFPYQ010000151.1 GCA_017394475.1 Oscillospiraceae bacterium
ATCCGTGTGCTTTCTGAGGTCTATACCGCTGCTGTTGCTGAGGTAGCCTTCCCTGAGATAACCCAGTGCAAGATAATAGTTCCCCTTGGCTCTGAAATATGCTGTCTGTGCCTGATCAACTGTTGCACCGGTCTCCTCGCAAAGTCGGTCTATCATTTTTATATCAGTCATGTTAACTCCCCCTGTTTGTGATCTGGTGCATATTGTTTCTATCGATGTGATGATTATAACATGACATTATAAAAAATCCATGTGATTAAGATTAAAATTTGATTAGAATTTTAATGAATTTTTTAAGTAAAATGATATTCTGCTATATGCACAAATACCGTAAAATAATTGTCTATAAACTGTACACAGTGACGTTGACAAACATCCGGAGAAATACGACATATCTGATTTGCGTCATATTGCACTAATATCGGAAACTGACAATGCTCAAAAAGGGGAAAATTGTATATGATCCGCCCATTTCATACCCGAAAGCTGTGATTTGCATTTATCACCGGGATATTATATACTTGATACAACAAAACAAAAAGGAGATAACGGATATGAAAAACAAAAAGGACAATCTTTACCGCATAGTGGCTGTTGCACTTATGGCAGCACTTGTATATGTGGGAAATTACATGCAGATCAAGATACCCAACGGAGGCCTTGTTACAAGGATACATCTGGGCAATTCCATGTGCCTTCTTGCCGGTCTTCTCTTCGGCGGCCTTTCCGGCGGTCTTTCATCGGGCATAGGCGCTGCGATGTACGATCTTTTTGATCCTGTATATATAACATCCGCACCCATCACCTTTATAAATAAGTTTGCCATGGGCTTTACCGCAGGTATACTCAGGAAAAAGGGCAAAAAGTGGGTCATCCCCGCAGCCGTTGCAGGACAGGCAGTGTATATACTGCTTTATCTGGGCAAGAGCTTTATCGGCCTTCTCATTACAGGCGAGCCTGTAGTGGTGGCTCTGCAGATGGTGAGCGTCAATGCGGTGGCATCTGTGATAAACGGTGTCCTTGCGGTGATCATAGCGGTTCCTCTGTATTCCGCCATAGCTGCTGCACTGAAACATACAGGCTTCGGCAGGCTCATTTCCTACGATAATGAGACTCCGGAGGATACACAGCACATCATTCCCGCATAAGACTGTTTGTAAACACTTTATCTCTCCCCTCATCATCTGAGGGGAGAGATCTTTTATCAGTCGTGGAGCTTTCTCTTGTCTATTACTCTTACAGCCTTGCCTTCGCTTCTGGTGATGGATTTCTGAGGAACAAGATGTATCTTGGGAGTGATGCCCAGCATGTGCTTGATGGATTTTGCCAGGGAGTGTTCCTTTGCAGGGATCTCATAGTCCTGAGTGCCTTCGGGAGTCTCTACATTGATATCGAGGGTATCCACGTTGTTCACGCGGTCTACGAGTATCTGATAGTTGGGTGTATAGCCCTTTTCGATGAGAACGGTCTCTATCTGGGAGGGGAATACATTTACGCCCCTGATGATCATCATATCATCGCTTCTGCCCTTGGGCTTGCACATCTTGATGAGAGTGCGCCCGCAGGAGCATTTTCCGCGTGTGAGCACGCAAAGGTCTCTTGTGCGGTATCTTATCAGTGGGAATGCCTCTTTTGTGATACTTGTGAAGACGAGCTCGCCCTCTTGTCCCTCGGGGAGAACTTCGCCTGTATCGGGGTCTATTATCTCGGGGATGAAGTTATCCTCGTTGATGTGCATGCCGTTCTGCTCGCAGCATTCAAAAGCTACGCCCGGGCCGCTGGATTCGGTAAGACCGTATATATCGTATGCCTTGATGCCAAGGGATTTTTCGATCGAATGGCGCATCTCCTCGGTCCAGGGTTCTGCACCAAATATACCTGCCTTTAGCTTTATATCATTGGTGGTGTAGCCCATATCGTAAAGGGTCTCATCCAGATATGCAGCATAGGAAGGTGTGCAGCAGAGTATGGTGGATTTGAGATCCATCATGAACTGTATCTGCCTCTTGGTATTGCCCGAGGACATAGGGAGAGTGAGGCAGCCCACCTTGTGGGAACCGCCGTGAAGTCCCGAACCGCCTGTGAACAGGCCGTAGCCGTAGCATACCTGTACTACATCCTCATCCGAACCGCCTGCTGCAACGATAGCCCTTGCACAGCAATCCTCCCACATATCTATGTCATTCTGTGTGTAGAATGCCACAACGCGTTTGCCTGTGGTTCCCGATGTGGAATGTATGCGTACACAGTCCTTGAGAGGACGGGCCAGCATCCCATATGGATAGCTGTCGCGAAGATCGCTCTAAGAAAGGAACGGCAGCTTGTGCAGATCATCTATGGACTTGATGTCAGAAGGGCTGATGCCCTTGTCATCCATCAGCTTTTTATAGTAGGGCACATTGTCATAGACATACTGCACCTGCTTTACGAGCCTTTCGTTCTGCAGCTTTATCATGTCCTCCCGCGACATACATTCGATGTCTTCATTCCAGTAATTCACTTGAGTATTCCTCCGTTGTATATTTTTACAGAGATAGTCTCTGCAGCATCACATTATCATGATCCCGTCCTGACGATGAGATCGTTTTCCCTGTCAAAGATGTAGCCGTTGTTTTCCACTGCCATAACAACATCCCAACGGCTGACTTCTATGGCATATTCATCCATGATCTTCCTGCGGATGGCATTGAGCGGTATGCTCTTTTCATCCTTTATTATATTGAGGATGAAGTGCTCGCGGTTTATCTTCCTTGAGGTCTTCATGAAAAGGACGGTCTTGCCCATCTTCTGATATGAGAATCGGCTGTCCTCACGCAGCAGCGATGAATAGAACCAGTGACCGAACTTCACATCATCCAGGCAGCTGGTAAAGCCCTGTGCCCGAAGTCTTTCGATGGTGAAGTATTTGTCAGCCTCCACGAATGCCGCGGCTTCATCGCAGAACTGCTTTATCTTCTTATGGTTTATGCCCAGCTTTACATAGCCCCTGTAGTTTATCAGCTTGTAGGGCTCATATTCGATGATGGTGTAGTTGTCCTTGAGCCTTGCAAGGTTATCCGAAAAGCTGACGATGCCTGTGAATCTCTTGGCGAGCTTTGTCATATCCGTGCGTTCGTGATCTGAGAGCAGATGGCCGAAATAGCTGCGTGCGCTCTCGTACTTATCAGAAACGATATAAGTGGAGTTGACAGTGAATCCAAGCGATTTCAGATTGAACGCCGTGATGAGAGATGTGTCCGCATCCTCTGCAAGCTGTGAATAGATGTCCTTCACTTCGTTTATGAAGTAGAAGTCATCCTTCAGTGCATCCTTCAGCATCCTCATGTGATCATCGGGAAGTGGAGCGGAGGTGGTGACATACATGCCGTCGATGTAGTAATCGGTTATGGCCGAGAACCAGTTGGATTTTACTGTTGAAGGACGGATGCCGTATTCGTCGTACATCACCTTGGCAAGGTCGTCTATGCTTATGGGTGCCAGAGAGAACATCAGCGTCTTCACCGCTTCATCGCGGTCAAATGAGCCGAATTCTATCATGGGCATCTTGTTGAAATAGATGTAGCCGTTGTTTTTCTTTATATAGAGCTTTCTCAGGAGATTGTGCAGCTCGTATTCATCCCTTATGTCATATCTCTCCATAAGTTCGGGGTAGAGATTGAAAAATTTGAGGGAGGAATAATGCACATCATGGTATTGCTCGAGATTGAGAGTATCGAGCAGCTCCGTGAAATCCTCGGATTCGATGTCATAGTATCTGAAACGGCGGTTCTGTTTCCACAGCACCATATTTGAAGTGGAAACATAGTTCTCGAAGGTGCGTTTCATGTTGTTGGTGGCAACGAGTTCCTTGTAGCTGCTAAGTCCGTGCTTTGAAATGAATCTTCTGTACATCTCGAAGAAATCTTCAAAATTGGTATCGGTCGTGCAGTAGGTCTCTATGATGAATTTTTCGATGGCAGTCCTGGTGAGCTTTACCTTTCTGCCGTCAACGCTGATGTAGTCACCGTACATCTTGCGTATCTTCGATCTCAGCTCCGGAGAGATGTTTTCGTCCTCCTGTGCCTCTGATATAGGGGTCTCTCCCTTGTATCTGTGCTTGAGTATCAGGTAGGAATATACATCTATGGGCTCCCCTGTGAGGTTCATGAACTGCTTGTGATCCACATCATAGTTCATGAAAAGGTAGCTGTAGCTGTCCTCCTTGACGGGACCTGTGCGTTCGAGGAAGGTGAGCACTCTTTTCTCTATCTGCCTTACGCGCTCGCGGGTGAGGCCTGTTTCCTGGGCTATCTCCTCGAGAGTGGCACCGTTTATCC
>JAFPYQ010000152.1 GCA_017394475.1 Oscillospiraceae bacterium
GGATGAGGTGAAGGATATCATAGCATCTGCATTTGAGCGCATTTCGCCCGAGGACAGGGTCAAGACCGAGATAGCCTTTTTCGGCGGAAGCTTCACCGCTATTGAGAGGGACTATATGACTGCGTTGCTGGACATCGCCTGCGGCTATACCATAAGCTCCCGTGATGACGGGTTCAGGGGCATACGTGTATCCACCCGTCCCGACTGCATAGATGACGAGATACTGGGACTCTTGAAAAAATACGGCGTTACCGCCATAGAGCTGGGCGCTCAGTCTATGGATGACGAGATACTCACCGCAAATTACAGAGGCCATACTTCTGAGGATGTGCGGCGCAGCGCGGCGCTGATAAAGTCCTATGGCTTTGAGATGGGGCTGCAGATGATGACGGGGCTTTACAGAAGCTCCCCCGAAAAGGATATGGCAACAGGAGAAGCCATTGCAGAGCTTTCACCTGATACGGTGCGGATATATCCCACCGTGATAATCAAAAAAACCGCACTGGGAAGACTTTTTGAGCAGGGAAAATACATCCCCTATCCCTTTGATGAATGTATCAGCGTGTGTGCAAAACTGGTACGGCTTTTTGAGGGAAAGGGCATCCGCATAATACGGCTTGGGCTCCATGCGGAGAGATCGCTTGAGGAAAATATGCTGGGCGGGTTCTATCACCCGTCTATGGGTGAACTGGTGCGTTCGCGCATCATCCGCGACAGGATAGAACAGGAAACAGGTGATACAGGCGGCCATGAGGTGCGCTGCGGGAAGCGCATGATCAGCATGGTCACAGGGAATAAGGGAGCAAACAGAGAGTATTTCGGAGGACGGGTCAGGATAAAGGCAGATATGACCCTGCCCGATGATATGATAATGTGTGACGGCAGGGAACTTGCCCTGTGACGGGAGAAAAAGGAAAGAAAAGCAGAAATGGAAACCAAAGAAACCAAAGAAAATATACTGGGTACAGCGTCCGTAGAACAGCTGATGATAAAATTCTCGGTGCCAAGCATAGTGGCTATGCTTGTAAGTGCGCTGTACAACATAGTTGACCAGTTCTTTATAGGTCAGACAGTAGGCTATCTCGGGAACGCAGCTACAAATATCGCCTTTCCCTTTACCACTTCATGCCTTGCATTTTCGCTGCTGCTGGGCATAGGCGGTGCATCCTGCTTCAATCTGAACATGGGCAGGGGCAAAAAGGACAAGGCGCCTTTTTATGTGGGCAATTCGGCAATGCTGCTGTTCTGCTCGGGGCTTGTCCTCATGGCGGCGACACTGCTGTTCCTGCGCCCTATGCTGAGGCTTTTCGGCGCTCCCGAAGATGTGCTGCCCTATGCAGTGGACTATGTCAGCATAACCGCTCTGGGTTTCCCGTTCCTTGTGTTTACAGTGGGCGGCTGTCACCTTGTCCGCGCGGATGGAGCACCTAATATCTCCATGCTGGTGAACCTTACGGGTGCGGTCATAAACACTGTTCTCGATGCACTTTTTGTCATGAATTTCCACATGGGCATGAAGGGCGCTGCCATAGCTACCGTGATCGGGCAGGTGGTGTCATCCGTGCTGGTATTCGTATATCTCACACGGTACAAGACCGTTCACATCGGGCTTGAACATCTGAGACCTCAGTGGAAGGTCATAACTGAAATACTCTCCATCGGTATGGCATCTTTCTTCAATCAGCTGGCAATGATGCTGGTCAGGTGGTGCTGAACAATTCGCTGAGAAAATACGGTGCCATGTCGGTCTACTGTGATGCAGTCCCCCTGGCGGCAGCGGGAATAATCATGAAGGTCAATCAGATACTCTTTTCTGTTGTCATCGGTCTGGGTCAGGGCACACAGCCTATCATATCCTTCAACTACGGCGCCCGTAAATATGACCGCGTGAAGAAAGCCTATATTTCCGCATCGGCCGTGGCTTTCGGGTTCTCTCTGGTGGCATTCGCGCTTTTCCAGACCATACCCCGTCAGATAATCGGCATATTCGGTGAGGGCTCTGATGAATACTTTGCCTTCGGCGAAAGGTATATGAGGGTGTTCCTGTTCTTCGTGTGGCTCGTGGCGCTGCAGCCTGTCACATCCACCTTCTTCACCTCTATCGGCAAGGCTGTGAAAGGCATTTTCCTTTCCCTTACAAGGCAGATCATATTTTTCCTGCCGCCGCTGCTTATCCTGCCCCTTTTCATGGGCATAGAGGGGATAATCTGGACAGGCCCCATCGCCGATCTGCTTTCGGGCGTGGTCACTGTTGTAATGGCAGTGATCGAGTTCAAGGCGATGAAAATGGAGGAACAGCAGCTTGAACAGAGTGTTCTCGCAGCATCTTGAACGTTGTGATACTATGGGATAAACAAGTTCCTGCTCCGGATATCAGTACAGGGGACTATAAACCGTTATGGCAAATGACCAGTCCTGCAGGATCATGGGACAGATGATACTGTGTACAGAAAAATATAAACAAAATAATCAGCATAAAATACAAAAAGAGAGAGGAATCATTGAAATGGGCAAGTATTTCGGTACAGACGGATTCAGGGGAGAGGCAAATGTGGCTCTCACAGCGGAAAAGGCGTTCAGGGTAGGACGCTTTCTCGGCTGGTATTACGGGCAGCAGCACCCCGGCAAAAGAGCTGATATCGCAATAGGCAAGGATACAAGAAGATCAAGCTATATGCTGGAATATGCTCTTACAGCAGGACTGGTCTCATCGGGAGCGGATGTGTATCTTCTCCATGTCACCACCACTCCTTCCGTTTCCTATGTGGTACGCACCGACGGCTTTGACTGCGGCATCATGATAAGCGCATCCCACAATCCCTATTATGATAACGGCATAAAGATAATGCGCGCGAACGGTCAGAAGATAGAGCCTGAGATCGAGGCAAAGATCGAGGCATATATTGACGGTGAGCTGGGGGATATACCCTGTTCAGTCCGTGAGGATATCGGCAGGACGATAGACTATTCACAGGGGCGCAACCGCTATATAGGCTATCTTATGACCATCCCTTCAAGGGCGTTCAAGAACAGGAAGGTAGGCCTTGACTGTGCAAACGGCGCCTCGAGCAATATCGCAAAGAGCGTATTTGAGGCACTTGGGGCTGATGTCACCGTTATCAACAACGACCCCGACGGCCTCAATATAAACGAGAATTGCGGCTCCACACACATCGGCGCCATACAGCAGCTTGTCCGTGAAAAGAAGCTCGATATAGGCTTTGCCTATGACGGCGATGCTGACAGATGCCTGTGCGTGGATGAGAACGGCGATGTCATCGACGGCGATGCCATCATGTATATTTGCGGCAAGTATATGAAGGAACAGGGCGTGCTCTCGGAGAATACGGTAGTCACCACCGTAATGAGCAATCTGGGACTTTACAAGGCCTTCGAGCGTGAGGGCATCGCATACAAGCAGACACCCGTAGGCGATAAATATGTTGCAGAGGAAATGATAAACAACGGCTACGACATAGGCGGCGAGCAGTCAGGTCACATCATATTCGGAAAGTATTCCACTACAGGCGATGGCATACTCACATCCATTATGGTGATGCAGTGCATGATAGAAAAGAAGCGCCCCATATCCGAACTCGCAAGGGAGCTGGAGATATATCCTCAGGTGCTCAAGAACATCAGGGTCACCGATAAAAAGGCAGCTCAGGATGATGCGGATGTAAAGGCAGCAGTAAAGAAAGCAGCTGATGAACTGGGCAGCAACGGGCGCATACTTGTCCGTGAGAGCGGAACAGAGCCCCTTGTCCGTGTCATGGTAGAGGCGACCACGACAGAACTGTGCGAAAAGTATACAGACAGCGTGATAGCTGTTATCAAGGAAAAAGGCTACGAAGTGTGATGAGGGCGTGATGCCCGGCGCTGCCCCGGGAAAGCAGCGCTTTGAAGATCTGTTTGCAGGATTCGGGAAAGGTTGGCAATAGGAATGCGGTTATATACGATAAAGCTGCGTGAAACTGAGTATGTGGCAGTGCAGCGGGAAGACAGGCTGTACAGACTGTGCGATATGGGGCTGGGGTTCAAAGACATGAATGAGCTGATATGCGCAGGAGAAAAGGCTCTGAAAAAGGTGAGGGAGTTTGACGGCTATGAGAACATCCTCAGCATCGCGCTGCAGAAGCCGCATATATGCTCTCCCATCGAAAACCCCTTGCAGGATATACTCTGTATCGGCGTCAACTATGACGATCACATAAAGGAGACTGCCGATCTGGAAAGCTTTCAGAACAACAAGGCTACGGTCTATTTTTCAAAAAGGGCGAACTTTATCAGCGGTGCCGCCGATAATATACCCGATTATGACTATGTGAAAAAGCTGGATTACGAGGTGGAGCTGGCGGTGATAATAAACCGTGACCTGCGGAACTACAGGCGCGGCCGTGATGCCGATCCCGTATTCGGTTACAGCGTGTTCAATGATGTGAGCGCCAGGGATCTGCAGTTCAGGCATGGTCAGTGGTTCATGGGAAAGAGCCTGGACGGATACAGCATCATGGGTCCGTGCATAGTCACTCCCGATGAGGTGGGGGATGTGCAGTCCCTTGATGTGGAGTGCAGGGTGAACGGTGAGGTGCGGCAGCACAGCAACACTTCCGTCATGATAACTCCCGTTTATGATGCCATAGAGGAGCTTTCCTCGCTGATGACCCTCAGAGCAGGCACTGTCATCGCCACCGGGACTCCCGGAGGCGTTGCTATGGGCATGAAGGAGCCTGTGTACCTTAAAAAGGGCGATGTAGTGGAATGTGAGATAGAAAAGCTGGGAAAGATAGTCAATACAGTGGGCTGACATCAACGCATTGCTACGGTTTTTTTGCGTCATATTCCGTTCAAAAATTATCGGCATTAAAATATGATCCGAACGGCTCAATTTTGTGCAAACTGATGAATATGGCAAAAGGTTATTGAAAATAGGATAATAAACTGATATAATTAAGTGAGTATTTTTAGGAGGCGTTGTTTGATGAAGCATATAGTAACTATAAACAAGGCAA
>JAFPYQ010000153.1 GCA_017394475.1 Oscillospiraceae bacterium
ACCGTGGGGATGTTTACATCTTCATCGCCGAATACCAGTGCGAAAACGCCGTCTCCTTCGTGGGCTCTTACATATTCCTCAAACTGCTCCTTGCTGCCGTTTATTATGGCGATATCAGCATTCGGAGCATAGTGGCGGTACTTCATGCCCGGGGACAAAGCCTGTTCGGTATCGTCGAGCCGCTCTGTGACACCCTTTGCAAGGGATACATTGCCTTTCCCCGCGATATGCTCAAAATCTGTCACGGTATAGTATCCCGGCCGCAGTATGGTGATCCTTGAATCCTCATCCACCGAAACAACGGTGGATTCGAGCCCCACCGAGCAGCTCCCGCCGTTTATCACAGCGTTTATCCGCCCGTCAAGATCGTTCAGGACGTGTTCCGGGGAGGTAGGGGAGGGTGAGCCCGAGGCATTTGCCGAGGGGGCTGCCAGCGGGAACCCGCACAGGGATATGAGCCTTTGGGTGTATTCATTGGCAGGGAGCCTTATACCTACGGTATCCAGCCCGCCTGTGGTCTCATAGGGGATTATATCCGCCTTAGGCAGCACCACCGTAACAGGACCCGGGGAAAACAGCGTGAATATATCCCATGCCGCCTGGGGCACCTTTGAGGCGATGCGCTTTATCTGTTCTGCTTTGCTGATGTGGACTATCAGCGGATTGTCCGAAGGCCTGCCCTTTGCGGCATATATCCGCTTTGCAGCATTCCTGTCCAGGGCATTCCCCGCCAGTCCGTATACCGTTTCCGTGGGGACAGCAACGAGACCGCCGCTTTTGAGTATCTCTGCGGCTGCCTGTATCCCTTCATCGGTGGTCGGCAAAATTCGTGTATCCATTGTTTATATGAGTCCGGAGTGTGGATCGTAAGATCCTTTAGTGGTAAGTGACCGGTGGTCACCTGCGGCTTATTCCTCTCCTGCCAGCTTTGCCGCCTGGTCTGCCGTGGTAAGGGCATCTATGACCTCATCGAGGGCGCCGTTCAGTATGGCTTCAAGGCGGTAGATGGTGAGCCCTATGCGGTGGTCTGTGAACCTGCTCTCAGGGAAATTATAGGTGCGTATGCGCTCCGAGCGGCTGCCTGTGCCCACCTGTGACCTTCTGTCGGAGGCTATCTTTTCGTTCTGCTCCTCGCACAGCTTGTCATAGAGGCGGGAGCGGAGTATCTTCATTGCCTTGTCCTTGTTCTTGTACTGGGAGCGCTCATCCTGACACTCCACCACAAGGCCTGTGGGCAGGTGTGTTATCCTAACCGCGGATTCGGTCTTGTTGATGTGCTGTCCGCCTGCACCCGAGGCACGGAACACATCTATCTTGAGCTCTGTGGGATTTATCTCCAGCTCCACTTCATCGGCTTCGGGAAGGACTGCCACTGTGACGGTGGAGGTCTGTATACGCCCCTGTGATTCGGTCTCGGGCACCCTTTGAACTCTGTGGACGCCGCTTTCAAATTTGAGCCTTGAATAAGCCCCTGTGCCCTCCACGGAGAAGGATATCTCCTTGAAGCCTCCAAGCTCTGTGGGATTGGCGTTCAGCACTTCTATCTTCCAGTTCTGTGCTGCGGCATACATGGAGTACATCCTGAAAAGGGAGTTTGCGAAAAGGCACGCTTCCTCGCCGCCTGCACCGCCCCTTATCTCCATGATGACGCTCTTTTCGTCATTGGGATCCTTTGGGATGAGGAGTATTTTCAGTTCCTCGGCAGTCTTTTCTATCCTTGCCTTTGCATCCTCGAGTTCTTCTTTTGCCAGCTCCTTCATTTCGGGGTCGCTTTCCTCCGTCATGGCAAGGGCATCGGTCTCATCGGAGAGAGCCTTTTCGTATTCCTTGTACTTTTCCACTATGGGTTCAAGTCCCCTGTATTCCTTCATGAGCCTGGTATACTGCTCATTGTCGCTTATGACAGCGGGATCCGAAAGTGACTCTGCTATATCATCAAAATGCTTTACGGTTTCTTTTAGTTTATCGAACATATCAGTTTCCTGTTATCTGTTGTTTATTCTTTTCCATCCGCTTCGCCACGGTGGAAAGGCAATGGAAGCACATGGGGGCGATGTAGAGGGATGCTGCCACCCACGCCGCCTGGTCACAGAAGCATATTGCCCAGTAGCCGTACCGCGGGACGAAAACGAGCACCACGAATATGCGGGCTATCATCTCCGCCACTCCCGAAAAGATGGCTCTGCCCGAAAAGCCCAGTCCCTGTGTGCTCATCCTTGTGGTGTTGAGTATGGCAAGGGTCCAGTACAGGACTCCCAGGCAGGAAAGATACTGCCCGGAGGCATCGAGCACTGCGGTCTCGGATCTGTCTATGAATATCATGGACATGGTGCGCCCGAAGAAAAATATTATGGACCCCATGACAAGGCCATAGCCTATGGCTGCTGCAAGTCCCTGCTTTATGCCGGATCTTGCGCGGTCGAGCCTGCCTGCGCCTATGTTCTGCGAGCAGAACACCGAAACTCCCGTAGCCAGGGCATCGAAGGGGCAGAAAATTATCTGCTTTATCTTGCTCGATGCTGTGAAGGATGCGGTGTAAACAGGACCTAAGCCGTTTATCGCCGCCTGCATATACATAGTGCCTATGGCGGTGATGCTGTACTGCAGACCCATAGGTATGCCCATGGCAAAGTGCTTTATCATATCCTTGCCGTTGATGTGCAGGTCTGCACTTCTGAGCTTTAGCACAGGCTGCTTCTTCATCACATACACAAAGCAGGATACAGCGCTTATGCCCTGTGCCGCAACTGTCGCTATCGCCGCTCCTGCACACCCCATGTTGAACACGATTATGAACACGATGTCCATAACGATATTGAGCACCGTGGAGACCGACAGGAACAGGAAGGGAGTCTTGCTGTCACCCACAGCGCGGAGCATCCCCGATATGAAGTTGTAGAATATTGTGAAGGGTATACCCAGAAACAGTATGAAAAGGTATTTATAGGCATTGCCGTAATATGGCTCTGCGGTCTTAAGCAGGTGCAGTATCTTATGGGTGGAAAGTGTGGTCACAAGGGTGAGGATGACTGCTATGCACACTGCCAGCACGGCTGCGTTGAATATAGAGCGGCGCATGGCATGGAGCCTGTTGGCGCCGAAATGTGTGGCAAAGGGGATGCTGAATCCCGCACACACTCCCAGGCAGAAGCCCAGTACAAGGAACTGCACGCTGCTGGTGGAACCCACTGCGGCAAGAGCCTGTGTGCCCAGGTATTTGCCCACGATAGCCGCATCTACAAGGTTATAGAACTGCTGCAGGAGATTCCCCAGAAAAAGGGGGGCAGCAAATTCGAGTATAAGTCTGAGGGGCTTGCCCTCGGTCATGCTTTTTGTCATTTAAGGATATGTCACGTCCCTATTGTTATCATCTGCAGGGTCATCGCCTGATATTGGGATAATCCTCAAAACATATATCAAGATCAACATCCCCCTCTATGCCGTCTATATGCCCTTCGTCTGAATACTGCCACAGGGCGAAGCGATAGGGGAATACAGGCTCGTCCTTGTATTCTGCCAGCCACAGGTCAAAGCCGGAGAGTACGTTCAGGTCGAACTTCATCAGTCCTGTCTTGCGGTTGAAATAGACCATGGGGATATAGCCGCCCTCTGCTAT
>JAFPYQ010000154.1 GCA_017394475.1 Oscillospiraceae bacterium
CTCGATGTTATCGAAGTTCCCACAAACCTCCCCGTTCAGCGTATAGACCATCCCGATGTGGTGTACAAAACCGAGAACGGCAAGTTCAAGGCAGCGATAGAGCAGATCAAGGAATGCCACGAAAAAGGTCAGCCCGTGCTCGTGGGTACTGTTTCCATAGATAAGTCCGAAGTACTTTCAAAGCTCCTTCAGAAGGAGGGCATAAAGCATAATGTCCTCAATGCAAAGCAGCACGCCAAGGAAGCTGAGATAGTTGCGCAGGCAGGCCGTTTCGGCGCTGTTACCATAGCTACCAACATGGCAGGCCGTGGTACAGATATACTCCTCGGCGGTAACCCCGAGACACTTGCTGTTTCCGATATGAAAAAAGAGGGCATCCCCGATGATATCATCAACGAAGCTATAAGCTACGTAGATACCGATGATGAAGAGATCCTGGGTGCCAGGACCCGTTACAGGGAGCTCCTTGAAAAAAGGCAGGAGGAGATCAAGGGACAGGCTGAAAAGGTAAAGGAAGTCGGCGGTCTGTTCATCCTTGGTACCGAGCGCCATGAATCAAGGCGTATAGATAACCAGCTCCGCGGTCGTGCAGGCCGTCAGGGTGACCCCGGTGAGAGCCGTTTCTTCCTCTCCCTCGAAGATGATCTTATGAGACTTTTCGGCGGCGACAGGATGACTATGATGATGAACAGCCTCAACATTGAAGAGGATATGCCCATCGAGTCCAAGATGCTCTCAAAGGTCATAGAGTCCTCGCAGAAGAAGGTCGAAGGCCGCAACTTCAGCATAAGAAAGAATGTCCTCAACTACGATGATGTAATGAGCACACAGCGTGAGATCATTTACGGTCAGCGTGCGAAGGTGCTCGATGGCGAGGATATCCACGACTATATCACTAAGATGATAAAGGACTGGATCGCAGACGGCGTGAACCTTTATATCCCCGAAGGCACCATACACGACGACTGGAACCTTGCAGGACTGCGTGAACATTTCTCCGGACTCATCACTACCGAAAAGGATTTCCGCTTCTCCACAGAGGAGCTTGCCAAGACTTCCAAGGAAGATATCCAGTCCGATCTTGAAAAGCGCGCCCTTGATTACTATGACAAGCGCGAAAATGAGATCGGTTCGGATATACTGCGTGAACTCGAAAGAGTTGTCCTCCTCAAGGTCGTTGACATGAAGTGGATGGCTCATATCGATGATATGGAAGAACTCAGGAAGGGCATCGGTCTCCGTGCGATGGGACAAAAGAACCCCGTAGTAGAATACCGCTATGAGGGCTTTGAGATGTTCGATGCCATGATCGAATCCATAAGGGAAGAAACAGTACGCATACTCTTTACCATACAGATAGACAAGAATGAGGAGCCGCCCAAGCGTGAACGCGTTGCAGACCCCGAGCAGACAGCCGGTGACGGCAGCTTTACCAACGAGCCCAGGCGCGTGATGAAGGTCGGCAGGAACGATCCCTGTCCCTGCGGCAGCGGCAAGAAGTACAAGAATTGTCATGGCAGAGATGCTAAGTGATAATTCCGGACTAAGGATCTGTATATGAAAATAATCGCGAGAGCAAATCAGAAGGGCGGGGTCGGAAAGTCCACCACCGTCGTGAATCTGGCAGCATCACTCGGTGTCCGTGAAAGGCGCGTGCTCGTAGTAGATATGGATCCGCAGGGCAACTGCACCAGCGGCTTCGGCATAAGCAAGAAGGGACTGTCTGTTTCCACCTATGATGTACTTATGGGCAGGGAAAAGATCGAAGATGCCATAA
>JAFPYQ010000155.1 GCA_017394475.1 Oscillospiraceae bacterium
GCCTTGAAGACCTTACTTCCGTATATACCGAAAGCGAAGTTGCACTGGGACTTGTTCCCGACAAGACTATAGTGTTCACTGTTGCCCAGTTCGATGACGGCACGGAAACGGCGGTATTTGACGGCCGCCTTAATATGGATGATATCCAGAAGACAAATGAATATCTCGACTATGCGGATACCACCGAGTATGATGATATCCGTGTGCATCTGGAGCAGTATATCATAGGTTCGGGTGATCCTTCTAACATTACCGATGAACAGACATCGTACATAAAATCTAATCTGCCGGCGGTGAAGAGGGACGCATCCATGCTTTAAAGTGAGACCGAGAGCATACCGCATGAGTATTACATTGATGTGGTGAAGGCTCTTGGCTTACAGCGCAGCTGCATATCCTTTTCTGTGGTGACATTTGATGATGACAAGACCGTTATCATGGACTCCGCAGTCGATGAGAGCGATATCTACGATACGGATGAATTTATCGACTACTGCTCATCCACAGGCAAAACCAAAGTAGAAGTATCTTATGAGTATTTTATCCTTGGCGCAGATGTGGAAACAGATTATGCCACTGATGAACAGAAGGAATATATACTTGAAAACCTTGAAGATGTCACATCAGAGGCAACTTCCCTGGACGAGGGTTCCTTTATCGCAAGAGTTCCCGAGGAGGAGATTGATGAATACGAGACAGAGGAGCCCGATGAGCCGGAAGTTGAAATCATTGATGAGCCCGAGGACAGCATAGAACAGTCCGACGAGGAGCAGGAACCTGTCACAGAGGCAAGGCCTGTTATTACAGCGGCAGAACTCTCCATAGGTGACAAGTTCAGATTGCGCGGCAGGGAATACACTATCGTATCAATGGACGGCGGCATATATCCCGATGATGTTGTGATCTCTAAGATCGAGAACATGGCGGGAGTAAGCTACAGTGTCACAGAGAATTTCGACAGGTTCAGGCTTATCCGTGAGGGTGAGTATCTGGGTAATCCCGAAAAGGAGACCCAGAAGCAGGCGGAGTATAACCCGCATATCGGTGATATTATCGAGCTTGACGGCACAAATCTGTATGAGATCGAGGACATATCCGGCGATGAGGTCACCTTCCGCGAGATGGACACACTCTTTGCAGATACGCTCAGAATGCCCCTCAGTGATCTGTATACCCATGACTTTGAGGTGGTCAATGAAAATGAATACTACAAGAAACAGGATGACTATGTTCCGGAGGATGATACTGTCAGCATTGACGAGGCTGCAGAGGATGAGGTATCGTCTGATGATATCTCCGCTGATATTCCGGAAAAACGTGAAGAAAATGCTCCAAAAGCACGGAATTATGTGATAAACGATGATAACATCGGTGTTGCCACCCCGAAGGTGCGCTATGCTGATAATATCGCAGCTATCCGTACTCTGAAACTCATAGAGAGCGAAGAGCGCACGGCAACTCCCGAAGAACAGGCTGTTCTTGTTAAATATACCGGTTGGGGCGCTATCCCACAGGTATTTGACAGCAGCAATGACAAGTGGAAGGATGAATACGAGGAGCTGCAGGGGCTTCTGACAGATGAGGAATACTCAGCTGCAAGAAAGTCCACCATGAATGCTCATTACACGAGCCCAACTGTCATAAACGCAATATACAAGGGCCTGGAGAATATGGGCTTCAAGGTCGGCAAGATACTTGAACCCGCAGTCGGAACAGGTAACTTTTTCGGCAGGCTCCCGGAGAATATGGGAGCATCCCTTACAGATACGGAAGAGGAGCATTCCCTGGAGACTTCGGATATCCAGACAGGTGAAACCGGAGTGACGCAGTCAGACAACACCGTTGGTTCGGAAATGGAGGGATCGATCTCTCCTTCAGAGGCGGAAAGGATGCCGGCCTCACCGGTTGCTCCTGAGGGACAGGGATCCCCTGTACGTCCGGATGCCGCGGATACGCAGGAACCTGCCAAATCCGCCGGCCCGGCTGAGCGAAGCCAACCCGGACAGCCGCTGCAGCTTCGTTATACAAAGCGGGGAGAGAATCGCTATACGCTTTCCTGGAGTGATACCGGAAGCGCACACTATTACGTGGAGAGGCGCGCTCCCGGAGAGGATGATTTCACAACAGTTGCTCAGCCTGGTGAGGGGCAGCTCAGCTATGATACGGGAGTTCTCAGGGCCGGGAGAGAGTACGTCTTCCGTGTATATGATGTGGAGGAGACCGCTGCATCCGTCGAAGCCATCGGAGACAGGCTGGCGGCCATCTTCTCCGGGGACAGATATGCTTCCTCCGAATATGAGGAGGTGACGATCACCAC
>JAFPYQ010000156.1 GCA_017394475.1 Oscillospiraceae bacterium
CGGACATATCTATATCATTCTATCACATATTGTTCAAAATATCAAGAAAAATTATCTGTCTTCCAGTATTTTGTGCTCATAAAAAGCCCGAAGAACAAAACACGGCACAGATGGCTTTATCATCTGTGCCGTATGCTCTTTTGTAAGCGTACTGTTTTCTACCAGCTAAGCTCTCCGTCGCCGCCCATGAGCCTTGTCATCTCCTCTATCCGTTCAAGGGGGAACGGTGGTGATGATACCGGTCTCATGGCAAGTGACATGAGCTTCATCGGATTATCGTCAGCTGCGATGCGGTTGGAGCTCAGGACTCCGCAGACCTTGCATCTGTGGATAACAGCCCATTCGCCGTTTTTCCTCACCCATACGGATATGGGCTCCATCGTGCCGCCGCAGTCAGCAGCCCTGTCTCCCGGCTCTGTATCAAGGTGCTTGCTTGACAGGCAGTAGGGGCAGTGGTTCCTGTGGTCGCTCCCTGCACCTGCGGGAACTACCGTTCTTCCGCACACCTTGCACACAAATGTGTCATTGCAGGGGTGTGACATATAATAGCGCTTATCAAATGATTTTTTCTTATTTTCCCTGTTCATGGGTCATCCTCCTGAAAAGTCATGATAACAGTCTCTTCGGGAGGCTCGCGGGATCAGTCAGCAAACCTCCCGGTCATGCTGCTATTTTCCCCATATTATTGGTATTGTACATGAATCTCCTTTCCGCCGCTGTGAGGATAGCTCCCTCGACCGGGCTCACATGAACGCCCTCGGACAGTCCACTCCTATATTATAACGCCAATATCCCCCGATGTCAAGCATTTTCTGCAAGGCTTGGCACGGATGCTTGAAATGCATCCACCCCTTGCCCCCATACTTTTTATTCGATCTATTCAGTGTATACCTAAGAGAGCCTGTTTTGACTGCCATTAACATCAATAGTAGAAAAATGCTGCAAAAAGCCGTGCAAATCCGCTGAAAATTGTGATATAGCCTATTGACAATTCCTTTATTTTGTGCTAAAATCATCATTAAATGCAGTGATCGGACAAAGTAGCCTCTGTCGGGCTCACAGAGAGCGGGAGCAGCTGAAAACCCGCAGTTTCGGCAGAACAAGCGAAATTTCATCCGTTAGCATCCGCCTTGAAAAGCCATGATTAGGGGCGGACGGGTAGCGCACCGTTATATGCGGACGGGCTTGAGGGCGTATGCCTGCGGCTTTTTTGAACGAGTGGTTGCAGTTTTATAGCTGTCTCTTTCAAAAGTTTGGAAAGAGGCAGCTTTTTGATTAACGATCAGATGACAAATGAAGAGCATCACAAGGCAGAACGATCACCCTGCCGGTCGTTGATCTTACATCATCCAAGTAAAGGGGTCAATAGCAATGAAGGAAAAACTGAGCAGTATACTTGAAGCAGCAAGGGCGGAGCTTGAAAATGCCGCTGATCTCAAAGCCATGGAGGATCTGAGGATAAGGTTCCTTGGCAAAAAGGGCGAACTCACAGCGATACTAAAGCAGATGGGCTCCCTTTCACCCGAAGAGCGCCCTGCTATGGGTCAGCTGGCTAACACCGTGCGCAGCGAGATAGAGGCAAGGCTCGCAGAAAAGGGCGAACGCCTCAGAACAGAGCTGGCAGCAAAGAAGCTGGAGGCTGAAAAGATAGATGTGACCCTTCCCGGCACCGCTATGAAGGTGGGCAGGAGGCATCCTCTCAATGCCGTGCTCGAAGAGGTGGAGGAGATATTCCTCGGCATGGGCTTTGACATCGTGGACGGCCCCGAGGTGGAGACCGACCATTACTGCTTTGAGGCTCTCAATATGCCTAAATCCCACCCTGCAAGAGATACACAGGATACATTCTATATAAATGACAACGTGGTGCTGAGGACTCAGACCTCCTCCGTACAGATACGCACTATGGAGCAGAGAAAGCCTCCTATCCGCATAATCTCCCCCGGCAGAGTGTATCGTTCCGATACTGTGGATGCCACACATTCCCCCCTGTTCCATCAGATAGAGGGACTTGTCATAGACAAGGGCATCACCCTTGCCGATCTCTACGGCACCCTTGACCTGCTGATGAAAAAGCTCTACGGCAAGGATACACAGATAAGGCTCCGTCCCCATCACTTCCCCTACACTGAGCCCTCTGCAGAGGTGGATCTCATGTGCTTCAACTGCGGCGGCAAGGGCTGTTCCATGTGCAAGAACGAAGGCTATGTGGAACTTCTGGGCTCGGGCATGGTGCATCCCAAGGTGCTTGAAGGCTGCGGCATAGACCCCGAGGTATATTCGGGCTTTGCCTTCGGCATAGGTCTGGAGCGCATCACTATGGGTCGCTACGGCATAAATGACATGCGCCTTCTTTACGAGAACGACATGAGATTCCTGGGGCAGTTCTGACAGCTATGAACAAGATAGATAAGAACTCACTCTTTTACCGTGAGGCAGATAAGGCATTCAAGCGAAAGCTGGGCTATACCATGCTGATGAATGTTGTAGGACTGCTGGGCTGGTTCGCTGTCACAGGCTTTATGGTCTTCATTTTCGATGACAGCGATGTGACAAGGACATATCTGATAGTCACCCTTGTCCTTGAATGTCTTGTGATGATACCCGTTCTTCTCTCGCAGAAGATAAAGTTCGATAAATTCATAAAGTTCCTGTCGGATATACCTGCGGATGAATACATACACAGGTGTGAGACCGCGGAGAACATGTACGACAGCTATTTCGTCACCGACGGCTACTGGTTCGTGCCGCAGCTGTTCCGATTCATAAAGATCGACGAGCGCACCGATATCAAGGCATCATACCATTACAGGTGGTTCATGCTCGAAAAGATATCAATGGATATCATCACCTCACAGGGCGAACGCATAAAGTTCGATATACGCGATACCAAGGCCTATCGTGAAGATCACGGGGACACCGGTACAAAGTTCCCATTCTGACTATACGACAGGCAAACAAAGAATATACGGAGGCTAAAAAATGGATCTGTCACTTAGATGGCTCAATGATTATATAGATGTTTCGGATATGTCCGTGAAGGATATATGCGCGGGACTTACAATGAGCGGCTCAAAGGTGGAGAAGTACGACACC
>JAFPYQ010000157.1 GCA_017394475.1 Oscillospiraceae bacterium
CTATCACTGATATGAACACGCCACTTGATTTCATAAAGGAACAGCCTGTCAAGCCAATTCCTGTCAATAAGGGATATGAGCTTATCGAAATACGTTGTCAGAGAGATGCAAGGCTTGGCATAAAGCCCGATGAATACATCTCCTTCTGCCAGGAAGCAGCCGGATGTGTGGAAAAATACATCACACCCGGAACAAAGGTCGATGTGATAGGAACGGAAGAATTTATGTTTCCTGCCATATTTGCCGCAGCAAGGCTGCAGAAAAACGGCGTACAGGTGACCTGTCACTCCACCACCCGCAGCCCCATTGTTCCCGGAAAAGGTAATTATCCGCTTCACAGGCGATATGATCTCACCAGCCTATATGAAAAGGACAGGCGCACATTTATATACGATCTTGCCCCCTGTGATGCCGCAGTGGTGATGTGCGACAGCAGAGATATCCCTCCCGAAAGCCTTGATCTGCTGATGACCTGCATCGATGCGAAGAAGATACTTTTAGTAAAGGTATTGTACTGATATGGATCTCGTAAGAACAAGCTATCGTCCCGAAGATGTGACGATTTTGCTCAAGGATGTTACAGGGCTCGTTGAACCGCAGAGCACCGAAGAACGCGAAAAGCTGATACAATCAGGTCGGCACTACTGCGAGATGCTGCCAATAGAATACCGCCCCAGCGAAAAGTATCTTGAAATGTTTGAATATGCACTGAAGGAGTTTTCATCAGTCACAGCAGATGCTGTGGGACGTATGTCCGAAAGGATATATTCGGCTTGCAAGGCTCCTGTTCTGGTATCCCTTGCAAGGGCAGGCATACCCGCAGGAATAATGTCAAAGCATTATCTTGGAAAAAAGTATGGTATAGAAGTCCCTCATTATTCTATCTCAATAATAAGGGGCAGGGGAATAGACAAGAATGCCCTGGACTATATCCTTTCGGAACACCCGGCGGAAAATATCCGCTTCGTGGACGGATGGACTGGTAAGGGTGCCATAAACAGACAGCTTTATGCCGCATTGTCTGAAGAAAAGTACAAGGCTATAGACCCCACTCTTGCGGTGATAGCCGATCCCGCACATCTGACTCGCCTGTGTGGTACTCATGATGATTTCCTCATCGCATCATCCTGCCTCAATTCCACTGTATCCGGTCTTGTGAGCCGCACATTCCTGAGGGATGATATTATCGGGAAAAGCGATTATCACGGCGCCGTGTATTACGGAGAGCTCATAAAAGAAGATCTGTCATACAGATTCATAGAGGAGACCGAACGTCATTTTGATATGAGCCTTTCCTGTGGGGAAGACACAGAGAGCATCTGTGCACTTGATGATATAAATCCCGATGTGCTGAATGTTGGCAGAGATTTCGGGATCGATGACATAAATCTGATAAAGCCCGGTATAGGCGAAGCCACAAGAGTGCTGCTCCGCCGCATCCCATACAGGATACTTATCGCCGAGGAGTGTGAGGAGAAATATATCTCCCACATCCTGCAGCTTGCCGGGGAAAAGAATGTTGCGGTAGAAAAATACCCGCTGAAAAATTATCGCTGCTGCGGCATCATCAAGCAGATGAGCGATGTATGATCATAACAAGCCTGTGTATATGCATAACACAGGCTTTTTTCATATCCGGACACTAAATCTTTATTATAAATGTCCGCGAAAAATCGACATTTAACAATAAGTTTACAACAATAGGTGTAGAATATTCTTTGGTTTTAATATCTGTGGATTGTGACAAAAGTAGAAAATGTGCTTGCTTGCTTGACAATATGTAGACAGGAGAGTATAATAGTAAAGTCTATCAGTATGTGTACTTATAGCTGATTTTTACTTTTTCACAAAAATGCAAGGAGCATATCGGTCAAAATGACGACTTTTATGCGCCTCGGTTTTTGACGCTGTTTTTTCAGAGTACATTGCTACAAAGCATTGTACATCTCTGTTCAGGAGGTATTCTATGGTAAATGTACAGGACGTAACGTTCGGTAAAACTACCAGAAAGAGCTTTGGCAGGATAAAGGAAGTTCTTGAAATGCCAAACCTCATCGAGGTTCAGAAAAATTCATACAAATGGTTTCTTGATGAAGGCCTCAAAGAGGTTTTCAGGGATGCCTCCGAGATAACCGATTTCAATAACAAACTGGTACTCAGCTTTGTTGATTTCAGACTTGACGAAAATCCCAAATATGAGATCGCAGAGTGCAAGGAGAGAGATGTTACCTACGCCAAGGCTCTCCGTGTCACCGTTCAGCTCTACAACCGTGAAACAGGCGATGTAAAGCAGAATGAGATCTACATGGGCGATCTGCCTATCATGACAGACAGCGGCACATTCGTCATAAACGGCGCAGAGCGTGTCGTAGTATCACAGCTCGTTCGTTCTCCCGGCGTTTACTATTCTTCCGAAAAGGACAAGACCGGTAAGGATCTTTTCAAGACCACCGTTATCCCCAACAGGGGCGCATGGCTCGAATATGAAATGGATTCTTCCGATGTGATTTATGTCCGTATAGACAAGAACAGGAAGATCCCCCTCACAACATTCATCAGAGCTATCGGCTGCTCCCTTGATGAAGACATATTCAGCACATTCGGCGATGATGAGCGCCTTCACGCTACTATCGAGCAGAAGGATACCACTCACAACGAAGACGAGGCTATGCTCGAGGTCTACAAAAAGCTGCGTCCCGGTGAGCCCCCCACAAAGGAAAGTGCGGAAGCTCATCTGAATATGCTCCTTTTCGATCCGAGAAGATATGACCTTGCGCGTTTCGGCCGATACAAGTACAACCGCAAGCTGGGCATCGCATCAAGACTTGTTGGGCAGAAGCTCAAGGAACCCATAGCAGACCCTGCTACAGGTGAGATACTCGCTGATGAGGGCGAGATAATCTCCCGCGAGAAGGCTGAACAGATTCAGCAGGCAGGTGTTAAGCGTGCGGTAGTCCATGTTGAACACAAGGAGTTCCACACATCCGCAACAGGTGAAGTTACATCCGCTCTTGAAGAGAGAGATGTAGTCATTCTGGGCAACGGAATGGTAGACCTCCAGGGCTATGTGAACTTCGATGTCAAGGAACTGGGCTACAATGAGCTGGTCTCCTACTCGGCACTCATGGCACTTCTCGATGAGGTGGGCGATGATGAGGAGAATCTTAAGAAACAGCTCCGTCTCCGCCGCTCCGAGATAATCCCCAAGCACATCACACTTGATGATATCTACGCTTCCATCAGCTATTTCCTCGATCTGTGCGAGGGCGTGGGAAGCGTTGACGATATAGACCATCTGGGCAACAGGCGTATCCGTTCCTTCGGCGAGCTCATGCAGAACCAGTTCCGCATAGGCTTTGCAAGAATGGAAAGAGGTATCCGCGAGAAGATGAACACTCAGTCTCAGGATGCAGATACCATCACACCTGCGAGCCTTGTCAATATAAGACCCATAACAGCAGCCGTAAAGGAATTCTTTGGTTCCTCGCCGCTGTCACAGTTTATGGATCAGAACAACCCCCTTGCTGAGCTCACTCACAAGAGAAGGCTCTCCGCATTGGGTCCCGGCGGTCTTTCAAGAGACCGTGCAGGATTTGAGGTCCGCGACGTTCACTACTCTCACTATGGACGCATGTGTCCTATCGAGACCCCCGAAGGTCCTAACATCGGACTTATCTCCTACCTTGCTTCATTTGCAAGGATCAATGCCTACGGCTTCATCGAGGCTCCTTACAGAAGAGTTGACAAGGAGACAGGCGTAGTTACCGATGATGTTGTTTACATGACAGCAGATATCGAGGACAACTACACCATAGCTCAGGCAAATGAGCCCCTTACCGAGGATCACAAATTCGCCCGCAAAAAGGTAAACGCACGTTTCCGCGATCAGATACTCGAATGTGAACGCGAGCGCGTTGATTTCATGGATGTATCTCCTAAAATGGTAGTTTCCATAGCTACTGCCATGATACCCTTCCTTGAAAACGATGACGCGAACCGTGCACTCATGGGTGCAAACATGCAGCGTCAGGCTGTGCCCCTGCTCAAAACGGAGGCTCCCATCGTCGGCACAGGTATGGAATACAAAGCTGCTGTTGACTCGGGTGTTTGCGTGATCTCCCAGCATGACGGTATAGTTGACCGTGTTACCGCTGATGAAGTTGTCATCAAAGAGGGAACAGGCGCACTCAATACCTATAAGCTTACAAAATTCAAACGTTCCAACCAGGGAACATGTATAAATCAGAGACCTGTCGTAGACCGCGGTGAGCGTGTCCATGTAGGACAGGTGCTTGCAGACGGTCCTGCTACCTCCAACGGTGAGCTTGCTATAGGCAAGAACGCTCTCATAGGCTTTATGACCTGGGAGGGCTACAACTACGAGGATGCGGTACTTCTCAACGAAAGAATGGTCCGCGAGGACATCTACACCTCTATCCATATCGAAGAGTATGAGATAGAGGAAAGAGATACAAAGCTCGGCTCCGAAATGATAACCAAGGATATCCCCAATGTGGGTGAAGATGCTGTCAAGGATCTTGACGACAACGGTATCATCAGGATAGGCGCAGAGGTGCAGGCAGGCGATATCCTCGTCGGCAAGGTAACACCTAAGGGCGAGACCGAGCTCACCGCTGAGGAAAGACTTCTCCGTGCCATTTTCGGCGACAAGGCGAAGGAAGTAAGGGACAACTCCCTTAAGGTACCTCACGGCACATACGGCGTAGTAGTAGATGTAAGAGTATTCACCCGTGAGAACTGCGAAGAGCTCTCACCCGGAGTAAACAGACTGGTACGCTGCTACATCGCACAGAAGAGAAAGATATCCGTCGGCGATAAGATGGCGGGTCGTCACGGTAACAAGGGTGTCGTTTCGAGGATACTCAAATCCGAGGATATGCCCTTCCTTCCCGATGGTACTCCGCTGGATATCGTGCTCAACCCTCTGGGCGTTCCTTCCCGAATGAATATCGGACAGGTGCTTGAAGTGCATCTCGGCATGGCTGCAAGAAAGCTGGGCTGGAAGGTCTGCACTCCCGTATTCGACGGTGCTCATGAGGAAGATATCAGAGCCGCATTTGAAGAAGCAGGAATGGATTCCGACGGTAAGATCCAGCTGCGTGACGGCCGTACAGGTGAACTTTTCGACAACAGAGTCACAGTCGGCATAATGTATTACCTCAAACTCCACCACCTTGTTGATGATAAGATACATGCTCGTTCCGTAGGTCCCTATGCCC
>JAFPYQ010000158.1 GCA_017394475.1 Oscillospiraceae bacterium
GAAGAACTGTGGATTTACTTTTACAACAACTTTTCCTGTTGCTTTATCTGTACCGATTTCATCTACGCCTTCGCCAGACCATTCCACATCAATACCTACATATCTGAATGACAGGATACCGTTCCTTGAAGTCCGCGGGGAGGTCTATATGCCCCGCGCTGCCTTTGAGGAGCTTGCGGCACAGCAGGAAATGAACGGCGAAAAGGTGTTCAAGAACCCACGCAATGCCGCAGCAGGGTCACTCAGGCAGAAAAAGGCAGAGATAACCGCAAGAAGGAAGCTCGATATCCTTATCTTCAACATACAGGCCGCAGACGGAGCGAAGTTTTCCACACATTCGGAAAGTCTTGAATATCTGAGGCGGCAGGGCTTTAATGTTATCCCGGATAAAGTTGTCACATCCCCGGAGGATGTGCTGACAGAAATAGATGCCATAGGTTCCGGCAGGAACAGCTATCCTTATGATATCGACGGCGCTGTAGTGAAGCTCAACGATCTGAGGCGCCGTGAGGAGATAGGCTCCACTGCAAAGTATCCCAAATGGGCAGTGGCGTACAAATATCCCCCGGAGGAAAAGGAGACCACTCTTCGCAGTATAGAACTGAGTGTCGGAAGAACGGGCGTGATAGTCCCCACTGCGATATTTGATACCGTGATGCTTGCGGGGACGGAAGTATCAAGGGCTGTGCTGCACAATCAGGATTTTATAGATCAGAAGGATATCCGCATAGGTGACAGGATACTTGTAAGAAAGGCGGGAGAGATAATCCCCGAGGTGATAAAGTCGGTGTCTCATGCCGAGGATAGTATCCCCTACAGACTGCCCGATACCTGCCCTGTATGCGGGGCACGGACGGAAAGGGATGAATCTCAGACAGCTCTGCGCTGTACAAATGAGTTCTGTGCAGCAAAGGAATACAGAAAGCTCGTTCATTTCGTTTCCAAGGATGCCATGGATATCGAATTCTGCGGTCCGCAGCTCATACAGGCCCTTATAGACGGGAATATGATAAAGGACTGTGCCGATCTCTATTCACTCACCGCGCAGGATATAGCATCCATAGACAGGATGGGTACAAAATCAGCCGAGAACGTGATAAATGCTATAGATAAGTCCAGGAAAGCCCCTCTGGACAGGGTGATATTTGCTCTTGGCATCAGAGGCATAGGCAGTGCAACCGCAAAGCTGCTCTGTGAAAAGTTCGGGACTATCGAAAGGATACTTGAAGCCACATCCGATGAACTTAACAGTATAGACGGCTTCGGCGGCGTGCTTACGGAAAATGTTCTGGCGGCTGCAAAGGATGAAAGGTTTTTGTCCCTTATCCGCAGGCTCAGGGATGCAGGACTGGAAATGAAATACAGCTCTGCTGCTGACAGCGCCTCTCTGAATGATAACATAGCGGGCAGGACATTTGTCCTCACGGGAACGCTGCCCACCATGAAGCGTGATGAGGCGAAAAAAATGATAGAGAGTGCAGGCGGAAAGGTAACGGGTTCAGTATCCAAAAAGACGGATTATGTGGTGGCAGGCGAAGAAGCAGGCAGCAAGCTCACCAAAGCCACAGAACTGGGCATCACTGTAATAGATGAAAAAGGACTGCTGGAGCTCCTTGGATCATGAATGGGATAAAAGCGATATATTCCGAACACAGAACGCACTATCTGAACACTTTCCCCAAGATAAAGTCATTTTTTGAGGAAAGCAGGCTGCGGATGTTTTTGCTCAGAGTCGTGTCAAAATATATGACATGGGGAATGTACGGCGCGTATGCGATACTGCTGGTGTGGCTCATAAGAAATCTCACTCTGATAAATGCCATAAAATGTGCTGTGATACCGTTTGCGGTATTTATTGTCACCACCGTCGTGAGAGATTCCATAAACGCTCCCCGACCCTATGAGCTGTCTGAAATACAGCCCGTGTTCCCGAAATCCACAAAGGGACATTCATGCCCTTCAAGACATACTGCCTGTGCCTTTGCTGTGGCTCTGGCGTGGTGCTCGGTATATCCTGAGCCGGGTATGATACTGTGTATGTGTGCGGTGCTTATAGCATCATCTCGTTCGGCAGTGGGCGTACACTTCCCGCTTGATGTTCTCTTTGGCGCATCTATCGCATTTATACTGAATATCCCATGTATCTTTATGGGAAAATAAGATGGATCTGATGAAAACTATAATATTTGATATGGACGGAGTCATATTCGACTCCGAAAGAGCAGTCTATAACGGCTGGAAAGAGATCGCTGATAAATACGGCTTCGGTGATATCGACAGGGCATATTTCCGCTGTATCGGAACAAATGCCGCACGCTCGAAGGAGATCTTTCTCGAATGTTTCGGAGAGGATTTTCCCTATGATAAATACAAGGATGAACAGTCGCGGGAATATCACAGAAAATATGACGGCGGAAAGCTGCCTCTAAAAAACGGGATAAAAGAGCTTATGGAGGCTCTGCGTGCCGCCGGATACAAGACCGCCATCGCATCCTCCACAAGGACGAAGGTCATTGAAGATCAGATAAGGGATGCAGGACTCTCGCAGTTTTTTGATGTGATAGTCGGCGGAGATACGGTTGAGCGCAGCAAGCCTTTTCCGGATATTTTCCTCATTGCCGCAGAAAAGTTAGGAGCCGCTCCCGAAAGCACCTATGTGGTGGAGGATTCCTTCAATGGTATAAGAGCGGCCCATACAGGCGGATTTATCCCACTGATGGTGTCTGATATGGTACCGCCCAATGATGAGATGAGGAAAAAGGTACGATTCATTGCAGATGATCTTTTGGCCTTGAAGAGATATCTTGGCCTGTGACAGGCATCCATAGGGAGAATATATGAAAAAAGCATTAGAGCTGATCATCGCGCTGCTGGCGGTGGCGGGTACTGCATGTGCAGGCTGCACTCCTAAGTTCGATATAGGTAAAAAGCCTGTGATCACACAGCAGCAGACACAACAGCTGACCCCAACCAAAATGAAATCAAAGGACCCTGCGGACTCAAACCCGCTGATATCCAATGTATTCTGTGCAGACCCTACATCCATAGAATATGACGGCAGACTTTATATTTACGGCACCTGCGATCAGCAGCAATTCGACTTTTTTGGTAAAAACGGAAAGAACACCTATGAGCGGATAAAGTCGCTGGTGATGCTCTCCACCGATGATATGGCGAACTACACCTATCACGGGGTCATCCCTGTGGGAGATATAGCACCGTGGATAGTGGCATCATGGGCTCCGTCCATAGTCTCAAGAACGGAAAGTGACGGCCTGGAACATTTCTACATGTACTTTTCCAACAGCGGATGGGGTACGGGAGTAATAACTGCCACATCCCCCACTGGACCATGGAGCGATCCTCTTGGGACCTCTCTCATAGATGGTCATACAAAGGGGCTGATGGGCTGTAAGATACCATTTGACCCCGGGGCATGCATAGATGACAACGGCATCGGATGGCTCACCTTCGGAGGCGGCGGAGGGAAGAACGCAAGGATAGTAAAGCTGGGTGACGATCTTATCTCCCTTGACAGCGAGATAACAAAGATCCCTGCCAAGTACCACTTTGAAGCAAATGAGCTGAATTTTATAAATGGCACCTATGTCTATACCTACAATACCGACTGGGAAAGCCACATACCCGAATGGGACACGGAAAAGGATGGCTCTCCCCCGCCTGTTTGCAGTATGGTTTATATGACAACGAAAACTCCTCTTGATCCGAAAAGCTGGGTCTATCAGGACTATTATTTCAAAAATCCCGGTGAGCAGGGTCTGGAGTACGGGAACAATCACACTCATCTGCAGAAATTCGGCGACAGGTATTATCTTTTTTATCATTCACAGTTCATACAGAAATATTTTGACACATCGGGCGGATTCCGCAGTATCTGTGTGAATGAAGCCACAGTGGATGAGCAGAATGTGAAGATAGACAAGGTCAAGGGCACAAAGGCGGGAGTGGAGCAGATAAGATTCCTCGATCCCTACAA
>JAFPYQ010000159.1 GCA_017394475.1 Oscillospiraceae bacterium
TCATGCAGTATGCACCGTGATAATCCCCCTGAGAGACTATCAGCTCGGGAGTCCCGTCCGCATCTATGTCGTAAATGGAAAACGCATCGATACTGTCGGGATATTCCTCCTCCGCCGTCAGCTTCTCATTCAGGAACCCGGCGTAAACGGACTTCCAGTCGTCCGCCTTTGCAGCCGATGCCTTCACAGCAGAGCCCAGCACCGTTGCCGCGGTAAGGCACAGCGCAGCGGTCATTCTTCCGATATTTCTCATAGCGATCATCCTTTCTCATTTGTCTCTCACTTGTTGCTTTTCACAAAGCCTGATGATACCCTATTCTATCACAAACATACCGATTTGTCAAATACGACCTGCAAAGTCCGCAGTTTCTTGGTCGGGTATTCTGAACGACAGCATTCCCGGTAGTTTTACACCAAATTTTTCTTTTTTTGCTGTACGTAACCTGAGTATTCCCGATTATTGCCGAATTTGTCACAATTAAGGCTGAATTGTTGACAAATCTTTCTATTCGTGTTATAATTATCCATAATCGGCATATCCTACCTAATTACGGTCCGGGAGCGCAAAATGCAATGATCAATTCTTTAAAGACGATAGCTGTTTTCGGTTCAAATTTCACGGGTATCTACAGATATCCCCTCACAAAGGCATTCGATAAGGCTGCCGGTGAGATAGGCATGAACCTTGTATATATAAATTACATAGGCCGCGTGGGTACGTCCTATGTCCAGTATGGTGAATATGAGTTCGATCTGCTCAAAAACATCGAGGTAGACCAGTTCGACGGCATCATATACGACGGGGAGGGCTACAACGACAAGCGGCTCGCTGTTGCTGCCATAGAAAAGCTCCGCGGGGTGAAATGCCCTGTTATATCCATAAGCAGCTATGTCGAAGGCTTCCACAACGTCCGCTTTGATGATCTCTATGGTTTCAGGCTCCTTGTAGAGCATTTCCTCGATCATCACCACTTCACCAGGATAGGCTTTATGTCAGGCTATCTCACTCATCCCGATGCACGGGGGCGGCTCAATGAATTCCGGGCCATAATGCGTGAACATGGTCTTCCGGAAGACGGAGCAGGCATGTTTGAAGGGGATTTCTGGTTCAACAAGGGCGAACAGGCTGCGGATTATTTTCTCTCTCTTCCCGAGCGCCCCGAGGCCATAGTCTGTGCAAATGATTATATGGCACTGTCCCTCATCACCGCATTCAAGAAAAGAGGGATATCCATCCCCGAGGATATCGCCATTTCGGGCTTTGACGGCACTGCAGACGGGCAGGAGACCATGCTCCCCCATCTCACAACTGCCACAAGGGAGCAGTATGCCCTTGCCAAAAGCGTGCTTACCGCCATGGAAAAGCTCATAGAAGGCGATGAGTCCGCATCGGATATCTGTGTTCGTTCAAGTCCCATATATTCCCATTCCTGTGGCTGCCTGAAGCTCGATTACCGCAAGGAATCGGAAAAGATAGATGATATGTATCACCTCATCAGGGGCATAAACTACCATGTCCTCGATGCGGAGGCGGCGGTCATAAGGCTCGATCAGGCGGACAGCCTTGAAAAGATGCAGACCATCTTCAATGAGCTTGCGGTAAATTTCGGATCATTTCGCTCCTTCTTCCTCATGCTCTATGCCGATGATGAGGGCAGGCTCTCCTGCAACAGCGATTTCACATCCTCATCCGGGCGCCTCAAGCCTGTAATGTGGCTCGATCATGACAATGAATACATCCGTCCCGAGGGGCTGCTTGAAAAAGGATATCTTATCCCCCAGAGCTCCTCGGAGCGCTCACATTCCTATCTGCTCACCAGCATCCACACCTCCGAACACTGCTTCGGCTTTGCCACCATCGAAATGGACAACGACGGGCGCAGCAGGGAATTCTATGTGATGTGGCTGGTGCTCCTGGGCATGACCCTTGAAACTCTCTACAAAAATGACAGGATCAGCAAGCTCATAGATTCCCTTGAGAGCAAGAGCTTCCGCGATGACCTGACAGGGCTCTACAACCGCCGCGGTTTCTACAAGATGTCGCAGGATGAGCTGAATGCCGCAGAAAATGTCATCGTATGCACCTTTATCATAGATATGGACGGGCTCAAACGGATAAACGACGGTTACGGCCACTATGAAGGCGACAACGCCATAAAGGCTCTTGCCCGTATGATATCCCTGTGCTGCGAAAACGGCGAGATTGCAGGCAGGACAGGCGGCGATGAATTCTCCGTTTTTGCCGTGGATTATCCCGAAGAAAAGGCACAGCAGTTCATCAGGCGGCTGCAATCCATGGCTCAGAGCTACAATGAGACATCCACCAAGCCCTATCAGCTCAGTGTGAGCTGCGGATATTCCACAGCCCCCTCCGACAATGCAGAGATAGACGAGCTGCTGAAAATAAGCGACTCCCGTATGTACAAGGAAAAGAGCCGGAAGAAAAACAGCCGGAAATAATCATTCCCGAAGTGATCGTCTCACTTCGGGAATTTTTTTGACAAGTCAGGAATAGATGAAATCTATGAAGGTCTTTATCTGTTCATCCCAGAAACCCCACTCATGAGTTGCTCCGCCCTTTTCAAAACTTGTGACGTTCCAGCCGTTTTCATTGAGAGCAGAAACGAACCTGCCGTGCTGATCGTAGAGGAAATCCGCAGTGCCGCAGCTTACATACAGGCGGGGCTTATCCGTAGCATTTGCATTCTTCTTCATCAGACAGAACGTGTCAAGCTCACTGCCTTCGATCTTTGAGGCATCGCCCATAATACGTTCAAATCCCCTCTTGTCTGGAGAACCGTTTATGGCGGCGCAGATATCCACAGCACCGCTGAAGCTGGCCGCCGCGCCGAATCTCTCCGGATAGGTGAGGGCAAGGCGCATAGCACCGTATCCTCCCATGCTGAGGCCTGCCACAAATGTATCCTCCGGGCGGTCACTGAGGCGGAAAAACCTGTGCATCACCTGCGGCAGCTCTTCGCTCACATAATCCCAGTAGCGCTTGCCATGCACTTCATTGCAGTAAAAGCTGTGATTGACA
>JAFPYQ010000160.1 GCA_017394475.1 Oscillospiraceae bacterium
AGTACATCCTCGGCATCAAGCCCGATTTCGACGGACTTAAGATCGATCCTTCCATTCCTCATGCATGGGATGGCTTCAAGATCACAAGAAAGTTCAGAGGAGCTACCTTCAATATCGATATCCAGAACCCCGATCATATCGAAAAGGGCATAAAGTCCATCACAGTGGATGGCGTGAAGATCGACGGCAATGTTATCAAGGATATCACACCGGGTGTTCATGAAGTAGTAGCCGTTATGGGCTGATAGATTACTGCACAGAAAAATATATTGCTCACACTTGCTGTATGTGCAAAATGCCGAAAATCATTAAATTGGGAAATTTACTTGAAATTATCTGTGTTTTGTGATACAATATATCAGTGAATTTGTTTTAATTCACTTATTACGCAGTCCTCTGTATATGCTGCCGTGCGTATTTCTCCGGAACATCCGGACTTTTGGGCAGCGGAGAGTTTTGAATCACTTATATACATGAATGCCTGAAATGTGAGGAATTTTGAAATGGACGCACAGAACGCATTAAAGCTCATCAGCAATTCAAGCCTTAAGGAAAATGCACCTTCTTTCGATGTTGGTGATACCGTCAGGGTACAGGTAAGGATCAAGGAAGGCGACAAGTACAGACTTCAGGCTTTTG
Source organism: Oscillospiraceae bacterium (assembly GCA_017394475.1). Taxonomy (GTDB): domain Bacteria; phylum Bacillota; class Clostridia; order Oscillospirales; family Ruminococcaceae; genus Huintestinicola. Next base: position 640 of record JAFPYQ010000160.1, read on the forward strand.
AAGGCACAGTTATCGCCAAAAGGCATGGCGGCATACAGGAAACTTTCACTGTAAGACGTGTTGCACACGGCACAGGTGTAGAGAGAGTATTCCCCGTTCATTCTCCTGTTGTTGACAGCGTTACCGTTATCAGACATGGTAAGGTACGCAGAAGCAAGCTGTACTATCTCCGTGACAGAGTCGGCAAGGCTGCCAAGCTCAAGGAGAAGATCTGAGTTTTCGCATGAGCTTTACGGTAAACACCATCACGGTGTTTACCGCTAAAACACAAAACCAAGGCCTTGCGCCTTATTGCAGTTGATTAGGTGGTGCGACAGGTGGAAAAATTTCAGATAAACTACGAGATCCTGGATGAAAAGGAAAACGAACATATCCCTTATAAGGAATTTATAGAGTGGATAGAAACAGTCGTTTTCGCATTCTTTGTTGTGATCCTTGTTTTTACATTCATCCTGAGACAGGTCAATGTAGAAGGAGAATCCATGGTGCCTACCCTGGCAGACGGGGACAGGCTCATTGTCCATCACCTGTTCTATACACCCCAGAAGGGCGATATAGTCATAGTAGACAGCCTCGGCCTCAACAAGCCTATCGTAAAGCGTGTTATCGCCACAGGCGGCGACACAATCGATATAGACTTCCAGACAGGTACTGTGAAGCTCAACGGCACAGTACTTGAAGAGGATTATATCAACGATCTCACCAAGCTCGATGAGGGCGGTCAGAATTATCCCGTAACAGTTCCTCAGGGCTATTACTTCGTAATGGGCGACAATCGCATGAATTCCAAGGACAGCCGCAGTGCTGATGTGGGACTTGTTTCTGATGATGAGATAGCAGGAAAGGCAGTATTCAGACTTTTCCCTGCATCAGGTTTCGGAAAGCTCGAATAACGGGATGTCCCTTGATGGCTTTTCAGGCAGCGGAGATATCCGCAGACCCGTTCTTCTACGCATTTTAACAGCGCTTATAAAGGGGCAGTTTTCTGCCCCTTTGTTTGTATCATTGGCAGATGGCTCCTTGCAGAGCAAAAACAGGACTTTTCAGGCGGTATGAAAGATCATGAGTGTAAATCCATATAAATACAGACCATCAAATGAAATGAGGTACAGGCTGGTGGCAGGTGCTGCAGCAGTCGTGCTGGCACTGGGCGGATATGTGACCTTCAAGATATCCGATGCGGCAGTGGTAAAGCATGACAAGTATCTTGCCATGGCAAATGACAACCAGTTCTCCAGTACCACGGTCAAAGCCTCCAGGGGCAGTATATATGATGCCAACGGAAAGATAATGGCTCAGTCTGCCACGGTGTATAATGTCATAATCTCCCCGGGGACCATCACTGATAATCCCAAGGTGGACAATGCGGAGCGTGACAGAGAGGTACAGGAGCTGGCGAAGATACTATCCGAGGAACTGGGCGAAGATCTTGAAATGGGTGTCAATGACCTGATAGACTGCTTCTATGAGGAAGAGACCAAGAACCGCCAGTGGATAAGAGTGGCAAGGAAGATTGAACGCCCGGTCATAGACAAGATAAAGGAAAGGGCTAACGAATCAAAGCTGACAAGGAACCTTTTCTATACCGAGCAGGATACCCGCCGTTATTACCCTCAGAGCACTGTCGCATCCTCCGTTATAGGCTTTACCAATTACGAGGGAGACGGCATATACGGCGTTGAGGCATATTACAACGAGTACCTTGCAGGTGTGGACGGCAAGGTCATATCCGCCCGCGACGGTTCGGGAAATGAGATGCCCTATGATGAATCCGAGATATATCAGACCCGTGACGGCGCAAATGTCTATATGACCATAAACAGCTCCATCCAGCTGAAGGTGGAGGAGGAGCTTGAAAAGTGCATACAGCAGAACGATGTCCGCGAGAGGGCTACTGCCATCATCATGAACGCCAAGACAGGCGCTATCATAGCCATGGCAACAGTTCCCACCTTTGATCTCAACGACCGCAATTCTATATATGACACCAACAGTAAGCGCAAGCTGGCTGAATTTGCCAAGGAAAATCCCGATGACAAAGAGGGATATGACCAGATGTATTCCGCCCTGCGCGAGACACAGTGGAAGAACAAGGCAGTAACAGAGCCCTACGAGCCGGGCTCCATATTCAAGATAATTACAGGTTCTGCAGCCCTTGAAGAAGAGGCGATAGACCTTGAAACAAAGTTCTACTGCGACCACTCCATGATAATCGCGGACAGGACCTTCAACTGCTGGACAGCAGGTGCCCACGGCGGTCAGAATTTCGTTCAGGCCATGACCAATTCCTGCAACCCTGCATTCATTCAGATAGGCCAGTTCTTAGGCATCGATAAATTCCAGCAGTATTACAAGGCATACGGCTTTACTGAGCCCACGGGCATAGACCTGCCCGGTGAGGCACAGGGTCTCTATGTCACCCGTGACCAGATGGGAAGGGTCGAGCTGGCATCCTGCTCCTTCGGTCAGTCAAATGCGGTGACAGCTATCCAGATGGTGACCGCTGCAGCCGCAGTGGTAAACGGCGGCTATCTGCTCAAGCCCTATGTTGTTGAAAAGGTCGTGGATCCTAACGGCAATGTTATGCTGACTCAGGATAAGACAGTCCGCAGACAGGTCATCTCGGAAGAGACCTCCGCTACCATGAGAGATGTTCTTGAAAGCGTTGTAAACGGCAGCGGACGCGGCTCCAACCTGTATATCAAGGGCTACCGCATAGGCGGCAAGACAGGTACCGCACAGAAGCTCGAAAAGATACGACAGACCCGCAAGGACGATCTGTACGTTTCATCATATATCGCATTCGCTCCCGCGGATGATCCCGAGATAATCATGCTCTGCTCCGTTGATGAGCCCATGGGTTACGATGCCCGCGGAAAGAGAGTATACTACGGCAGCGTTGTTGCGGCTCCTGTGGTACAGTCCGTTCTGAAGGAGATACTCCCGGAGCTGGGCTTCTATACCGAATACAGCGAGGATGAGCTGGCAGTCCTTGATATCGCAGTTCCCGATGTTACAGGCATGTCTCTCGAGGCTGCAAAGGAGAAACTGGAGGAATTCGGACTTTCCTGCGATTACTACGGCAGGGGACAGACCATTTCCAGCCAGTTCCCCATAAAGAATTCCTATATCCCCCGCGACGGCACAGTCATACTCTATACTGAGCCTATGGATACAGTTATGGCTACCGTTCCCGATGTAAAGGGCTGCACGGTATCCGATGCAAAGTATTATATCCAGCGCGAAGGGCTCAACTTCAAGGCAGGCGACGGTGCCTCCGCACAGAGCGGCTCCCTTGCCTATGCACAGACCTACGAGCCGGGCACGGAGGTGCCTGCGGGAACGGTGGTAGAGGTAACGTTCCTTACCAGCTCGGAAGGCTAAACAAAAATGACGGCGGGATGGTACGCCATCCTGCCTGTATGGATGAACGGATGAGGCAGATATGAAGATCTCACAGCTTTTACAGGACAGTGGATACACATACACAGGCGTTGATGCCGAGATCATCGGTGTTACGGATGATACCCGCGTGGTGCGGGAGGGCTTTGTATACGCAGGCATAAAGGGCGAACGTTTTGACGGCGAGGCTCATGCAGCCGAAATGCTTGAAAAGGGCGCTTCTGCTGTCATCGTATCCCATGATATGGGGCTCGGTGACAGGCAGATAATAGCTGATGACACCCGTATAGCATACGGCAAAATGGTATCCGCTTTTGCAGGCCATCCCGAGAAAAAGCTCAGGCTCATAGGCATCACGGGTACCAACGGAAAGACCACTACCGCCACTCTTATCCATCATATCCTGATGGAGACAGGGCACAAATGCGGATTTATAGGCACCACAGCAGTGCTTTCGGGCACAGAGCCTGTTGACCGCGATGAGAACACTCCCACCACTCCCGCTGTAAAGGAGCTTTACAGCATATTCAATAAAATGGTGGATGACGGCTGTGAATTCTGCGTAATGGAAGTGTCATCCTTCGGGCTTTGTCAGAACAGGATAGGCCCCGCTGTGTTCGAGGTATCGGTATTCACCAATCTGACACAGGATCATCTTGATTATCACGGCACCATGGAGAACTATTTCGAGGCGAAAAAGCTGCTCTTTACCCGCCATTCCGGATTTGCCTTCATAAATGCGGATGACGGATATGGAAGAAGGCTGCTCGATGATAAGGAAGTCTGCAGTCATGAGCTTTTCGGCAGCGGAGCCGGAGGAGACGGGTATCGTTTTGACAATGCCCGCTTTGAAAACGGCGCCACATCATTTGAGATACACCACGGCACTGCGACAGAGCATTACCGCCTGCCCATGATAGGCGAATACAATGTATCAAATGCCTGTGCTGCCATCGCCGTATG
>JAFPYQ010000161.1 GCA_017394475.1 Oscillospiraceae bacterium
CCCCGATTTCGATATTGATGCCATGCGCCTTGCCACAAAAAAAGCTCCCGAATGGATACACATCGGAGCAGGCAATATTTTCAGAGGCTATATCGCACGTCTTGCTGATGAGCTCATAAGGAACGGGCAGATGGAAAGCGGCATCATAGCTGCTGAGTGCTTCAGCAGAGAGCCTCTGGAAAGGATGTATGATCCCTATGATGATCTGGTGCTGCTGGTCGGCCTTCGTGCCAGCGGTGATAAATATCTGCGGATAATCGGCATTATATCCGAGGCAGAGGCAGCAGTGGGCAGCGGATTTGAAAGGCTCAAGGAGGCTGCACGATCTGATTCGCTGAAAATGATATCCTTTACCATAACCGAAAAGGGCTATGCCTACACCGATGCCAACGGCAATGTGCTGGAAAATGCCGAAAAGGATATCGCAAACGGCACACAGGGCGATCTCAACACAGCTATGGGAAAGACCGCATCTTTGCTCTTCGAAAGGTTCAAGGCAGGGGCAAAGCCGATCGCTGTGGTCAGCATGGACAACTGCAGCAAAAACGGTGAAAAACTCCGTGACGGCGTTATGTTTATAGTAAACGGCTGGAACAAGAACGGCTTTGTGCCCGACGAGTTTGTAAGTTATGTGAGCGATCCCTCAAAGGTATCATTCCCCTGGAGCATGATCGACAAGATAACCCCCCGCCCCGATGTACAGGTAGGAAAGGCACTGGCCGATCTGGGTATCGAGGGGATGGAACCCGTAAAGACTGCTATCGGCACCTTCATCGCCCCCTATGTCAATGCGGAGATGCCCGAATACCTGGTCATCGAGGACAGCTTCCCCAACGGAAGGCCGCCCCTTGAAAAGGCAGGAGTATATTTCACCGACAGGGAGACTGTCAACAATGTTGAGCGTATGAAGGTCATGACCTGCCTCAACCCGCTGCACACCGCGCTTGCAGTATACGGCTGCCTGCTGGGATACACCAAGATAGCCGATGAGATGAACGACGAGTCCCTCAGAAAGCTGGTATATGCCCTGGGCTATGACGAAGGCCTGCCAGTGGTGACGGATCCTGTAATTATCCGTCCCGAGGATTTTCTCAAAGAAGTGCTGGAGGAAAGGCTCCCCAATCCAAGTCTGCCCGATACTCCCCAGAGGATAGCCACCGACACCTCACAGAAGATACCCATACGCTTCGGCGAGACCATCAAGGCGTATATCGCCAATGGCGACACCCAAAAACTGAAACTGATACCTCTCGTCCTTGCAGCATGGCTCAGATACCTTACCGGTACAGATGACAGCGGAGCGGAAATGGAGATAAGCTCCGATCCTCAGCTTCCTTACCTCACAGCCATCGTAAAGAAAGAGTGGTTCACCGTACATCATGGTATCCCCGCCGATGAAAAAGCAGCCCTTGAAGAACTGCTGAAAAATGCATCCATATTCGGATGTGACCTTGTATCCGCCGGTCTTTCCGATACTGTCATCACATATCTTGACAGGATGCTCTCAAAGACAGGTGCAGTCAGGGAGACCCTTGACAGCGCAGTACAGTAAAAAGATCCCGCAGATGATCACCATCTGCGGATCCATTTATTTATACATGACATTCAGGTCAACAGCGCCCATGATGCCGTCTATACGGCCGTTCTGTGAGCATTGCCACATTTTGCAGCTGCCTGAATAATTCTTATTTGCAGAATAATCAGAGAGCCATGCACTGCTGCTCTGAATATCCCAGACGCCGTTCAGTCTGTCCTTCGTACTGTACAGTATGGTCTTGTAACCATAGGAGGAGCACTGGGAATCGAACTCGGAATAGAGCTTGTTCAGATCATAAAGGCTCATCCTGTACTTGCGGAAATCTGTGAAATCCTCCCAGTCAAAGGCTATGGGCAGGTCGATCTTTCTCGTTCCTATGGTACTTGTGACAGTTTTTACCGTCCTTGATATATCATCGGTACTCTTTGCCCTCGAATATACATACACGCCGACTTTCAGTCCTGCTTTCGTGGCGTTTTTGTAGTATTCCTCGAACCTTTCGTCTATTGTGAGCCCCGAGCCGCTGTCCACCGCGATCCTTATGTAGACAAACTCACAGCCTGCGTTCTTTACCGCGGAAAAGTCTATATCTCCCTGCCACTTGGATACATCTATGCCCACCATAGTGTTGTCATTCTTGTACCCGGAAACAAGGTCGGAAAAGTAGAAAGGCTTTTCATCGGAATATGCGCTTTTCTTTTCGCTCACCTTCACATTTATATCCCATACACAGGAATTGCCCGATGCATCCGTAACAGTGAGTTCAAGAGGATAGCTGCCGGGCTTTGAAGTATCCACAGTCCCTGTATAGGTGAGTTTGGGAGCTTTGTCGTAATTATCCGCATATCCTACGATATTGTTAATATCAAACCTTGACCCGACAGTGACCTCGGCATTGCTGCCCTTTTCCACTATTATGGGTTTCACGGTGTCAACTATCCTTATACTGCGCTTTACGGTCTTTTCCTCGCCATCCTGTGTGACGGTGAGGGTTATCGTATCGCTGCCCACCTTATCTGTATCTATCTCACGATCGCCGCCCGAGAGCTTTTCACCATCCATGAGAAGTGCAGATGCCATCAGGGGCTTGTATACCTCAAAGCTCTTTTCCTCCCATATAGGCTCCGTGGTCGTTACCTCAGAAGGTAGCTCGATGGGTACATTCACTATGGTCTGCGGCGCTGTGGTGGTGACAACAGGCGCAGGGGTGGTCACAACAGTTACAGCAGGAGCTGTCTGAACTGTGGTAAAGGACGGCAGAGTGAATACTGTGGTTTCGGAAGTCGTCACGGTGGTCCTGGAAGTTGTTTCGGGAACGGTGGTTTCAACCGCTGCCGTGGTCATTTCGGAGGATATCTCCGTTATCTTTTCCGTGGGCACGGTAGTGACGGTGGTCTCTGTCTCCGACTGCGTTTCCTCCGTGCTTTCCTCTGTGACCTGCTCTGTTTCAGACTCCCCGTTGTCTATGCCGTCTATTATATCCGTACTGCTCTCATAGTAGGGAGGTATCTCCTCTATCTTACTGCATGAACACAGCAGCAGAAATGATGCTGTCAGCAGAATCTTCTTTTTCATATGATCTCCGAAAAACAACGGCAGCATAAAGTAACACAGCTTGACTGTCTTACCTTTGGCTGCCTGTTATTATCACATACTTACATAATCTGTGGGATCGGTATGCTGACCGTTCACTCTTACCTCAAAGTGGCAGTGTGAACCATAGGCCTGACCGGTGCTGCCGATATACCCTATCGTCTGCCCCTGCTCTACATAATCGCCTACGCTTACCGTGCAGTCCGACATATGTGCATAAAGTGTCGCCAGCTTTCCGCCGTGGTCTATGACCACATGGATACCATAGCCATTGCCGGTATTTGATGCTGTGATGACTTTTCCGGACGCTGCAGCAACGATTCGCTCGCCCTCACAGCCAGGCTTTGTGATATCTATCCCC
>JAFPYQ010000162.1 GCA_017394475.1 Oscillospiraceae bacterium
AGAGCTCCTTGCCTTCGCCCATGAACTGTACCTTTGTGCTCCAGTCGAACAGGGACTTATCCATAACAAGACCCTTCTGATAGAGTGAATACAGCCAGTTCTGAGCCTTTTCAAGTGTAGGATCCTTCAGGTTAACGGACATCTTGCCGTCAACAGAAGAAATAGCGGGAACACCTGCAGAGAGGTACAGAGGACGCTCGGACCACCAGCCGTCGAGGCCGTAGAGCTCGTTGTCTGCATCGCAGAATTCTTCGAGCATGCCGGAGAATGTATCCCAGTTCCACTCGCCGTCCTGGTAAAGCTCCCAGGGATCGTCAAGACCGTTCTCTTCAATGGTCTTAGCGCTGTAGATAACAGCAGCATCAGCTGTAACGCCGTTTACGAATGCATAGTGCTTGCCCTTGAAGGAGTAGATATCCATTGCAGCTCTTACATCATCATAGAGAGGGCTGTCGATGTCGATATACTCATCGATGGGTTCAAACATACCGCTTACGATACATTTGGGAAGTGAGCTCTCGTCGCGCTGGAAGAAGTCGATGCCTTCACCGCCGAGAACATAAGTAGAAAGATCGCTGTAACGGTTCTCCCATGTGGTCTGATACCACTTGATCTTACCGTCATACTTCTCCTGGAACATGCTCAGGGGTACAGGGATGGACTTACCTGTGGAATCAGGGTTAAGGTCCCAGTGGCAGAGCCACTTGATCTCCTTGTTCTCGAGCTCGATGTCACGGAGCTGTGCGGATGCTGAGTTTACAGCCTCCATCTGTTCGGTGGACATTGTGATGGTGTTCACTTCAACTGTAGCAGCGGTAGTAGTAGCTGCAGTAGTAGTAGTCTCCTGAGCGGGAGCAGGAGCGTTGCCGCCTCCGTTGTTTCCGGAATCACCGCCGCCGCAGCCTGCAAGCATGAGTGAAACGGAAAGTGCGGAAAGTCCGGCGATTACTCTTTTCACAGAAGTGGATTTCATTTTACTTCCCTCCATAAAGATCGTCTGAACAGCAGCCGCTGTTCTTCCTGTATTTAAACCTTTATAAAAAGCCCCGACTGCTCGTCGCGGGCAGGTTTCCGAAGCAAGTGCATTTTTATCTAAAATCAATATAAAAATCACACACACTTGTGGTAATTATAGCATAAAAGTATAAATATGTCTAATCATTTTTTGTCATTTTTTGCTTTTCTGTCTGAAAGCCATACACTTTTTGCTTTTGTCTCAAACTCGCTCCCACAGGGCTTTCAGCTCACAAATCGGGAAGATCCCGGGAATCTTTCCATGAAAACGTTATCATAAAAAATGCGTTACAGATTGCATATTTTTCGTAAAATGTGCATAAATACGCATCAGAAAAGGGACAGGCAAAAATTGACCGACGGTATCATATTCAAGCAATTTTTTTCTTGTAATTGAATGATTTTTGTGTTAAAATTTAAGATGTATGTCCGGATGACAGATGACCTCCCCTGCCTATTTTCTCAGGCGAGACATCAGGCATCCGCAACACTGATCTTGTTAATAAGCTCTGATCTTTTAACAAGCTCTGATATTTTAACAAGCTCTGATCTTATAACAGGATAAAGGGAGGTCTTTTGGGATGATAAGGACAGCTATGACCGAGAACGGTGCTGTAAGGGGACTGCCTGCCGCAGATCCCAGGATAACATCGTTCAAGGGGATACCATTCGCACAGCCGCCTGTGGGGCAGGACCGCTGGCGTGCACCTCAGCCGTGTGACGACTGGGAAGGGATACGGGACTGCTTTGAGTTCGCACCCATCTCCGTCCAGGACACACCGGGCATAGGTTATGACATATACTGCCGCGAATGGCACGTTGATCCGGGGATACCCATGGATGAAGACTGCCTTTATCTCAATATATGGACCAATGCAAAAGATGCCGGTGAACGTCTCCCCGTGCTGGTATGGTACTTCGGCGGAGCTTTCCAGTGGGGCTATACCGCCGAAATGGAGTTTGACGGTGAAAGACTGGCACGCCGCGGCATAGTGGTGGTCACAGTGAATTACAGACTGGGCGCTCTGGGATTCCTCGCCCATCCACAGCTTTCAAAGGAACAGCCCGAAGCACCATGCAACTTCGGCGCACTTGACCAGCAGGCAGGACTTCGCTGGGTAAAGCGCAATATAGCTGCATTCGGCGGCGATCCCGACAATATCACCATTGCAGGCCAGTCCGCAGGCGGCGGAAGTGTCATGGCTCAGATGGCATGTGCCGACAACAAGGGCTATTTCAACAAAGCCTCAGTTTTCAGCGGCATGTTCAGGAGCCCCTATATCGTCAACGATTTCTTTATCCCCTTTTCCCTGAAGGATGCCGAAAAGCTGGGTGAAAAGCTGTTTGAAGAACTTGGCGTCACCACCCTTGAAGAAGCCCGTAAGCTGGATGCGCAGTTCATCCGCAAGACCTATTCCAATATGAGGGACCGCACAGGTGTAATGTTCGCTGTGGTGAATGACGGGCTTTTCTGCAAGGGTGACCCGCAGAAGGCGTTCTACAACGGCACAAGGAACCGCGTTCCCGTGTTTGCCGGAAACACCGGTGATGAATTCCTTGATTACATACAGGCGGATGATGATGCTGCCTTTGCCGAAAAGGCAAAGGAATTCTTCGGGGACAAGGCACAGACCTTCCTTGCTTTCCCCGAGGCAAAGAGAACTCCCCAGGGATATGCACCCGTAAGCCCCTGCGAGATGGGCGTGAAATCCGCATTCCGCTTTGAAAACAGGCTGCCCGACAGCAAGGACTGCTATTATTACCGCTTTGTACCCGATATCCCCGGTGATGATGACCCCGGCACCTTCCATTCCTGCGATCTGTGGTTCTTCTTTGAGACCATCGCAAAATGCACAAGGCCCTATGAGGGCAGACATTATGATATCGCACGTCAGATGTGCGATTACTGGGCAAACTTCATCAAAACAGGCAATCCCAACGGTACGGATATCAACGGGAACGTTCTCCCGAAATGGAAGACTTACACCGAGGAGAGCGGCTTTGAGATGGAATTTACTCCGAAGGGAGCAGTCCCCGCTAAGGAAAGTTCGGAATACACGGAATTTCTTCTCCGGAAGATAATGGAGAGAGAACAGTCGTGAAGAAATACATGATCTGATAAGGTGATATTATGGTAATTACCTCAAAGACAGCCATCCAACTGGTATATGATGAAAACTGCAAAAGCGGCATCGTGAAGATAGCAGGCAAGGTAAAGGATGATATCGCGGCAGTAGTAGGCAAGACGGAAAAAACCGAGGACAGCATAAAGATCGTATTCGGCATAGCGGGAGAAAGTGCTGTGCTCGATGATCTTGAAAAGCAGGGCCTTATAGACACAGCCCCCATACAGGGCAAAAGAGAGGTCTATGGTTTCTATGTCCGCGATAATGAGAACAGCATATTCATCGCAGGCAGTGACAAGCGCGGTACTATATACGGACTTTTCCATATATCCGAGCTTATCGGCGTGTCCCCTCTCATAAACTGGTCGGGAGCCAAGCCTCCCAAAAAGCCGTTCATCAGCCTTTCCGCCAGCGACAGCCTCATATCAAAGGAGCCCTCGGTCATTTACAGAGGATTCTTCATCAACGACGAGTGGCCTGCTTTCGGCAACTGGTGCAGCATCCACTACGGCGGTTTTACCGCAAAGATGTATGAAAATGTGTTTGAATTGCTGCTGAGGATGAAGGGCAATTATCTGTGGCCTGCAATGTGGTCATCGAGCTTTGCCTGCGACGGCCCGGGCCTTGCATCGGCAGAGCTTGCGGATGAATACGGCGTTGTGATAGGCCTTTCCCATCACGAGCCATGCCTGCGCCACGGTGAGGAATACAGCAGGCTCAGGGGACCTCAGTCCATATACGGCGATGCGTGGGATTTCCGCACGAACCGCGAAGGTATAACCCGCTTCTGGCGTGACGGACTGAAAAGGAACGGTCATCTTGAAAATGTGATAACTGTGGGCATGAGGGGCGAGCGTGATTCAAAGCTACTGGGAGAGAACAGCACCCTTGCGGATAATATCGAGCTTCTGAGGAGCGTTTTTGAAACACAGAACACTCTTATCCGCGAAGAGGTGGATCCGAACCTTGACAATGTCCCCAGGATGTTCGCCCTTTACAAGGAAGTGGAGCCCTACTTCTACGGTGACGGTGAAACAAAGGGACTTATGGGCAGCGATGAGCTGGACGGCGTCATCCTTATGCTGTGCGATGACAACCACGGCTATCTGCGCACCCTCCCCGACGAGAAGATGAGGGAACACAGGGGCGGCTATGGTATGTACTACCACTTCGATTACCACGGCGAGCCCGTATCCTATGAATGGATAAATTCCACGCATCTTCCCGAGGTCTGGGAACAGATGACTACCGCATACGAACACGGTGTCCGCTCCCTATGGATAGTCAATGTCGGCGACCTGGGATTAAACGAGATGCCCCTCTCCTATTTCCTCGACCTTGCCTATGACTATGATAAGTGGGGCATAAATGCTCCTGATATGACCGACAGGTACACCGAGCAGTGGATGAAAAGGAATTTCGGCGGTGCCCTCGAGGATACCGATATAAAGCGGCTGACGGAGATGTATATCCGCTTCACAAGGCTCCTTCACAACAGAAGACCCGAGCATATGAGCCACAGCGTCTATGATGTCCGCAGCTTCGGAGAGGCAGAGCATATACTCGCACAGGCAACGGAAGCTGAGAGGATCTGCAACGAGATAGGCGCAAAGATCCCCGAGGAGCTCAGAGCCGCATACACCGAGCTTATCTCATATATAGTCCTTGCAGGGGCAAATCTGATCAAAATGTGGATATACTCGGGCTATGACAAGTATTTTGCAGGGATAGGCGCTATCTGTGCCAATGATTATGCAGAGAATGTGAAAAAGTGCCTCATAAAGGACAAGGAGCTCATAAACCTGCTCCACACAGTAGGCGGCAAGCGTTTCGACGGCTTCGGGCTCGCACCTCATATCGGCTTCAGGAACTGGAACTTTGAGGAAAGCATAAATCCATCCCTTGAATATGTTATACCGGTGGACAGAGCTGATATAAAGGTAGGTCTCCTGTATGAGCCCGGAGAGACCAGCGGCCACGAATGGACCAACATAGTGCTCTCATCGCGGCATTTCCTGCACAAGCCCGATAAGAACGGCACTGTCCGCAGCGTTGGCGGGTTCTTTGCCGCACTCATGGGCAGAGAGCCTGTGGAATACACTGTTGAATGTGACAAGGACTGGCTCATCCTCGAAAAGAGCAGCGGCACCCTTAACAGTGGGAACACCATAGAGCGGGTACTGTATACGATCAATGACGAAAAGCTGCTGAAAGTAACCACGGAGGATATCGCATCGGATACTGCGGTCATCACGGTGAAGTACCCGTCGGGAAAGGTTCGGATAAAGGTGTATGGCACTGCCGTGCGCTATACGGCTGTCAATGTATTCCATGAAGAAAACGGACTGATATGCGCTGATGCCGAGAACTACTCCGCGCGGTCGGACAACGGCAAAGAACGATTCATGATACTGAGGGATCTTGGCAGGGACAGCTGCGGTGCAAAGGTGTTCCCCGTCATGGCTGACACCTCAGACCCCCTTACCGCTCCCTATATCGAATACACCGTCTGCGCTGCAGAAAACGGCGGATTTGATATGATATTCTTTATGCAGCCCTGCAATCCCTATAAAAACGGCTGCGGGATAAAGATAGCCTATTCCGTGAACGGCGGCGAAACAGTCATCACCGATACCATTTCCGACAGCTACCGCCCCGGTGTCACCGCAGACTGGGCAGAGGGCGTGCTCACACATATCAGAAAAGTAAAGACAAGGGCAATACTCAAAAAAGGCATGAATACCGTCCGTTTCTACGGCATAAGCCGTGAGGCGGTACTTGAAAAGATAATGTTCGTGCGTGACGGTGAAAACATCCGTGTGCCATACCTCGGCACACCAGAAAGTATGTGAGGTCATATATGAAAATGTCATTCCGCTGGTACGGCGAGGGCAACGACAGTGTTTCCCTGGCTGATATCAAACAAATACCAAATGTCACAGAGATAGTCTGGGCACTGCACTCAAAGCAGCCCGGCGAGATATGGGAGAACGATGAGATCGCAGCTGTAAAGGCACAGCTCGATGAATACGGCTTCGGCATGAGCGTCGTTGAATCCGTCAATGTCCATGATGATATCAAGACCGCAGGCAAAAACAGGGATCTTTATATCGAGAACTATATCAAAACTCTGCGCAATCTGAGCAAATTCGGCGTAAAGGTAGTGTGCTACAACTTTATGCCCGTATTCGACTGGACAAGGACAGACCTTTTCCACCCCCTGCCCGACGGCTCCACCGCCCTTTATTATGAAAAATCGAAGATAAAGCAGGATCCTTCGGAAATGGCGGAATATATCCTCACCAACACAAAGGGATATACCATGCCCGGATGGGAATCCGAAAGGCTCGCTCATCTCAAAGAGCTTTTTGAGGTATACAGCCATGTGAGCAAGGAACAGCTCTGGGAAAACCTGTTCTACTTCCTCAGAGCCCTTATGCCCGTGTGCAATGAGTGCGGCATAAAAATGGCGATACACCCAGATGATCCCCCATGGGATATCTTCGGTCTGCCCAGGCTCATCATAGATGAAGCATCCATCGAAAGGCTCCTCACAGCCGTGGATGATCCCTGCAATGCCCTTACGCTCTGCTCGGGTTCTCTCGGAGCAAATCCCGATAATGATATCCCCCATATCGTCCGTCGCTTCTGCGACAGGATAGCCTTTGCTCATATCCGCAATGTAAAGCACTATGACAACGGCGATTTCAGTGAAGTATCCCACAGGGATGCTGACGGCGATGTCGGCATCATAGATATAATAAGGGCATACCACGACGGCGGCTTTGACGGGTATATCCGTCCCGATCACGGCAGGCATATATGGAACGAAAAGTGCCGTCCGGGCTATGGTCTCTATGACAGAGCCCTGGGCATCATGTACATAAACGGTGCATGGGAAATGCTGGACAGACTGGACGGAGGAAAGAAATGAAACTCACACTTGAAAGCATAATGAACCAGGGCGATAGCTGGCGTGAAAAGGGCTTCATCACCCC
>JAFPYQ010000163.1 GCA_017394475.1 Oscillospiraceae bacterium
GTGATGGTGGTGGTGATGATGTCCGTGATGCTTGCCATGATCGTCATCATCATCGTCGTCAGCGTCATGATGGTGATGCTCATGCTCGTCATCGTCATCATCGTCGTCATGATGATGATGCTCGTGTTCGTGATCGTGGTCATGATCATCATCGTCGTCATCATCGTGATGGTGACCGTGCTCATCCTCATCATCGTCATCATCCTCGCTTATCTGAGCCTCATAGGTCTGAGCCCAGCCTGCGGAGGTGACTGCCTTTTCAAAGTCATATATGCCTGTATCAAGGATATCCGCAACGGATACCTTGCCGAACTGTGCCTCGATTATGCGTGCAGTGGGCTGGAGAGCCTTTATCATAGCCATTACTCTGCCCAGCTGTTCGGCATCCACCTTGTCCACCTTGTTGAGTATGATGGTGGTGCAGAACTCTATCTGCTGGATAAGGAGGTTCTCGATATCCTCCTCGCCGATATCATCCTTCATAAGATCATCGCCGCAGCCGAATTCTGTTGCCATGCGCAGGGCATCTACGACTGTTACGATATTGTCAAGGCGGCAAATAGGCGGATAGCGCTTGTCGCCTGTTTTGCCCTCGAGCACGGAGATGGACTGTGCTATGGGCATAGGCTCACAGATACCGCTGGCCTCTATGAGGATATAGTCGAATTTTCCTGTTTTGATCAGATCCTGTATCTGATTCATAAGATCTGTCTTCAGTGTGCAGCAGATACAGCCGTTTGAAAGAGGAACAAGGTTGTTGTCCTCCTGAGTGATGTTTCCGCCCTTTTCGATAAGTGTGGCGTCGATGTTCACCTCACCGATGTCGTTTACGATGACTGCGCACTTGTAGCCCTCCTGATTGGTGAGGACATGGTTTATCAGTGTGGTCTTGCCCGCACCGAGATAACCTGTGAGCACAGTGATAGGGACTAATTTCTTCATTTTCTTACAACCCCTTTTTATATGGTAAGGAGAGCCGTCGGCTCTCCTTTATTTATGATTTACTTTGTAACGAGTGCAAGTGTATCTCTTGCAATGAGGAGCTCCTCATTGGTGGGAACTACCCAAACCTCTACCTTGCTGTCGGGTGTGGAGATCTTTTTGAGCTGACCTCTTACCTTGTTTGCCTCAGCATCTATCTTTATGCCGAGAGCATCCATGTTCTCGCAGGCACCCTCTCTTGTAGCCGCGTCATTCTCGCCGATACCGCCTGTGAATACGATAGCATCAGCGCCGTTCATAACAGCCATGAAGGAACCGATATATTTCTTTACCTGGTATTTGAGCATATCATTTGCCAGCTGTGCGCGCTCATTTCCCTGTGCTGCAGCAGCGCTCACATCTCTGTTATCGGAGGACACTCCGGAGATGCCGAGAAGGCCGGACTTCTTGTTCATGTACTCAGCCATTTCAGCGGGAGAAAGGCCTCTCTTTTCCATAACATAGGTGATAGCGGAAGGATCCACAGCGCCGCAGCGTGTGCCCATGAGCAGACCGTCAAGAGGAGTGAAGCCCATAGTGGTATCCATTACCTTGCCGCCCTGTACTGCGGAGATGGAAGAACCGTTGCCAAGATGGCAGGTAACGATCCTGAGATCCTTTATATCTTTGCCCATAGCCTTTGCCACTGCAGCAGAAACGAATCTGTGGGATGTTCCGTGGAAGCCGTACTTGCGGACATGGAACTCTTCCTGATCCTCATAGGGAAGGCCGAAGGTGTAAGCCTTCTTGGGCATGGTCTGATGGAATGCGGTGTCAAATACAACTGTCATGGGGGTGTTGGGCATAACGGACTTGCCTGCTCTGAGTGCCAGAGCTGCACCGTGGTTGTGAACGGGAGCGATCTCTGCCAGTGCATCGATCTTGTCTATTACCTCGTCATCAACGATAACGGTCTCGGAGAACACATCGCCGCCCTGCACGATCCTGTTGCCCACGGCACTTATCTCATCAAGTGAGGAGATAACTGCACATTCGCCTGTGGTGAGGACGCTTACCAGCTTTTCAAAAGCCTCTGTATGGGAGGGGAAGGAAATATCCTCTTCGATGGAAATGCCCTTTGCCTTGTGGGAAAGATGGCCGTCAATGCCTATCCTGTCGCAGTTGCCCTTTGCAAGCACACTCTCATCGTTCATGTCGATGAGCTGATATTTGAGTGATGAACTGCCTGCGTTTACTACCAAAATCAACATATTAGTTTCTCCTTTTTGCCGCCGTCACCGACCGCATAATAATTAAAGAGCAGCTGCCTGCCCGATAAAGTCCAAATTTTATTGTAGCACAATTTCAACAAAAAATCAAGACCTAATTTGTATAAATTTCAGGCTGCAAACAAGCTCCGCCTTTACAGCTCCGGCAGAGCATCCCAGGACAGTCTGTGCAGCTCCCCCGCAGTGGAGAGCTCGGGATAGCCCCACTGCCTCAGCACCTCGTATGCGGCTATGGCAACTGAGTTTGAAAGATTGAGGGAGCGCAGGGTTGATCTCATGGGTATGCGGACACAGTTACCGCGATGCTGTATGAGCAGCTCCTCCGGGAGCCCTGCATCCTCCCTGCCGAAAATGATATATGCATTGTCGGGATATTCCATATCCGAATGGACGGTCCTGCCCTTGGTGGTAAAGAAGAACATCTCACCGTCACAGGCGGCAAGGAATTCCTCAGTGCTGTCATAATAAGTGATATCCAGCTTATCCCAGTAATCAAGGCCTGCTCTTTTCAGCTTTTTGTCATCTATCTCAAATCCCAGGGGCTTTACAAGATGCAGCCTTGCCCCCGTCACCGCACAGGTGCGGGCGATATTCCCCGTGTTCTGGGGTATCTGCGGGTTTACAAGTACGATATTCAGTTTCATAAACAAAAGTTCTCTCTTTGCAAGTAAATCCCCTCACATATAATGTGAGGGGAGAATGATCAGTGTCTGTTTATCATATCGAAGAATGCGCTGTAATCTTCACTGGGAGGAGTTGCGGCAGTTTCCTTCTTAAGAGTAGTGGAAGGCACCTTTGTTATGCCTGTGTCATTGAAGAAGGATTCTGCACCGATGATGCCGTCCGCAGAAAGAGTAGGATCATCATTGAAAGCGGAAGCGATAACCGTTACAGTCATCTCGTCACGCATATTCTCGTCTGTATACTGACCGAAGATAGTCTCCACATTGGGATCTGCAGCATCGGAGATGAGCTTCATTGCCTGATCTATCTCACTGAGCAGAACATCCTCGGAGCAAGCAACATTGAAGAGAAGTCTCTTAGCGCCGGAAATGGATGTTTCAAGCAGCGGACTGGAGATGACCTGCTTTGCAGCATCTGCGGCCTTGTCCTTGCCGGAGCCGTGACCAAC
>JAFPYQ010000164.1 GCA_017394475.1 Oscillospiraceae bacterium
AATTATCCCTTATAGATGAACCAAGGTCCGGGACGGAGGCTGTGATGAACAGCTTTTCCGTTCTGATACCGTAAAGCTGTTTGAGCAGATATGCTGTATAGTGAGCGACGACTCCGCCCATGCTGTGACCAGTGAGATAGATCTTCCTGTCAGCACAGTCCTTTATCTGTTCTGCTGCTTCAAGGGCAGCAGCCTCTATGGAGCTTGCATAGCACTCACGTTTTCTGCCGCAGCGTCCTGACATCTGGAACGGGAAAATATCTATGCGTGGGTCTATGAATTTTTCCCAGGGAGCGTAGGCATAGGGACTGCCGCCTGCACAGTGAAAGCAGAAGAGCCTTGCGGCGGGATCCTCCGATTCACGGGTAAACTGAAAATAGCTGCTTTCCATTTCAGAAGTTTTCAGCGTGATACTTGCGGATATCGGCTATAGTAGCCTCAGGGTCACTGCTCATTACTGCGATCGTGCTCTTTATCCACTGATCCATCATATCACGGAATTCTCTTGGGAAGAGCTTTCCGCTTCCTATCATCATGATGAGGAGGTCGTCCTTACGCTCGAAGGGGCAGAGGTAGAATACGTTTACCTCACGAACAGATGAGATCGGTATATCCTCCAGCTCGAATGCCTGTTTCTTTGTGCTGGAAGCAGGTATGTAATTCTGGTAGGCGATATTGAACTGGAGATTCTCGTAGTAATCGAAGGATGTCCTGATAGCTGACATAGCCTTTGAATGTATCTTTACTGAGTTCTTGAGAAGCTCTGTGAGCTTGTCGCTGTCAGACACTTTGAGTCTGTGGAATGCGGAGTGTGCGAAGAAACCTACAGTTGCCATGTATTTTGCAGTACGGCAGGCGCTTGTTGCTCCGATAGAGATGTCTCCGACACCTGTTATCATGGAGAGTGCGATGTGGTAAGCCATGAGGATGACCTGGAAGTTGCTGGTCTTGTTAGCTGCTGAGATCTCCTCGACCTTGCGGATATCAACTGTATACTTGCGGTCGATGTTTGAGTGGTCATTTCCGAGGACGGAGATCTTGTTTTCAAGGTCTATCTTTTCGTAGCCTGCAAATTCATCAGCCCAGTAAGCAAGCTGCTTCTTTCCGGCATCGCTGTTCTTGAATTCTCTCTCCTCGTCGATGTACTCGATGAATGAGCCGGCGGGAACAGCAGGGGCATTGAGGTCGATATAATATTTGAAGATAGAGCCGAAGATAGCGCCGAGAGATGCGCCGTCACCGATCCAGTGGTGAGTTACGATAGTGAAGAAGAAATCATCGTCTGCCAGCTTGATAAGGAATATCTTGTTGCTGATGCCTGTGAACGGATCAAGATATGACTGCATCACCTTTGTGGCATATTCAACACCGTAATCAAATTTTTCCTGTTCAGTTGCACCCTGAGCCTCTATGACATCCAGCTTGAAGGTGTAGTTGGTTATTATCTTCTGCATATATCTGCCGTCGCCCTTGTCAACAGCAAGGATACGTGTCATGGGGTTCTCATCGTATACACGCTGGATGCACTTTTCGAGCCTTGAAGGATCGATAGCTGCACGGATACGGTAAGCTGAGCCTACATTTGCAAATCCCTTTTTCTCACCGGCGATCTGATTGTTCAGTTCGCCGTTATAAAGCATGAAATGCTGCATGAAAGCAAGCTCAAATTCCTCTCTGCCCTGTTCGTCTTTGTAGAATGTAAAATTGTTCATGGTCTTTGACCGCCTTTCATATAATGATTATTTTTGCTGATAACAGCTTATTTAACGTTTATCATCTCAGCTCTTCCTTGCAGACCTGATAAGTCCCACAGAATATAGCACCAGTGAGAAAACAAGCACAAGTGTGATGTCTCCTGCGGCGGCACTGAGGGCGCCTTTGGTCTGAATGGATTCTATGCCATGGGTTATCCACCTCTGCGGTGAGAATCTGCCTATCGTTCTGAGGACCTTCGGGAGATATTCATATGGGAAGAAAAGTCCCGATACAAATGAGAGTATTTCCAGCGGATATGTAGCTGCCGCCTCCAGTCCGCTCTCGGAGTTTACGAACGAGCAGGCGAAGAAGTATACACTTGCGGAGAGAATATTCACAAGGCACAGCATCAGCAGATAATGTAACGGATGCCTCATGCCTGTATCAAAGCCGAGGGCTGCCGCTGTAAGGAAGTAGAGAAGCGTTCCTGCGGTTGAAAGTATCAGATATACAGCCGTAACACTGAGATAATACCTGCGTGGCGGGATGCCGCTCAGAAGAACTCTGTCCTTCATCATCCGCCTGCGCTCCATGAGTATCATGGCACCGAAAAAGCTGCCGCTTTCAAGGAGCTTGAAAAGCATGAACGGAGTGGTCGTCAGGAGCTTATGTGTATGTTTTTTTGCCTTGTTGACATCTGTACTGCTCCTGCCCTCTGAAAGTCCTGCGTTGGAGACTGCAAGCTCAATTGCGCCGCTGACTTCCGAGCCGTTGGCAGTTATCACAGATGCGGCGGGCAGGCCTGTTGCCGGGTCGGTATCTATTACAACAGCAAGCTCGATGACTCCGCCTGCAAGCGATTCTGCAATGTCATCCTCGTCGATTTCCTGGATCGCTATTCCTTCGATATTTCTTACCGCATC
>JAFPYQ010000165.1 GCA_017394475.1 Oscillospiraceae bacterium
AACATCCCCACGGTGGAGCTGGGTCTCACAGCCCCTGAACAGGCTCACAACCTGTTCGATGCACTGAGAAAGCTCGACAGCTCGGGTGCGGTGCGGGTCTATGCACGATGTCCGGAAATGGAAGGACTGGGGCTTGCGGTATACAACCGCCTGATAAGAGCCGCAGGATTTGAGATAATAGAGGCCTGATGATGATAGTTGGCTTGACGGGACAGAGCGGTGCGGGAAAGACCTGTGTATCCGTGATGTTCGCAGAACACGGCTTTTATGTCATAAACGCCGATGAGGTATCAAGAGAGGTGACCCGAAAGGGAACGTCCTGCCTTGATGAGATTGCACAGCATTTCGGGCAGCATATCCTGCTCCCGGACGGGAATATGGACAGAAAGGCAGTCGGGAACATCGTCTTTTCCGACAGGCAGAAGCTCAAAGAGCTGGAAGGGATTATATTCCCCTATATCATAAAGAATATAATGGAAAAAGCGGATTCCCACCCGGACAGGGACATCCTGCTGGATGCACCCACCCTCTTTGAGGCGGGTCTCGAAAATATCTGCACCTGCACAGTGGCTGTCACCGCAGGCCGAGAGCAGCGACTGCGGCGCATAATCGAGCGGGACGGGATAACGGCGGAAAGTGCCCTGAAAAGGATAGATTCCCAGCGTGATGAGAGCTTTTTCAGAGAAAGATGCGATCATGTCATAGACAACAGCACTACCAAAGAGGAGCTTGAAATGAAAACAAAGGCTGTGATAGACAAGATATGCAGCTTGTGATAAAAAACGATGCAGCAGCGGTACGGAAAAAGCAGAAAAGATTTGCGGCGGGCGCTGCAGTCACCGCTCTGATACTGATGGTCACGGGTATACTCATGTACCCATATATACGGAACCTTCTCTATCCCCGCAAGTATGAGGGAGCAGTCCGCAGATACTCCGCTGAATACAGTGTGGACGAGAACCTTGTATACGCGGTGATACGCACAGAAAGCGGCTTTGATCCCGGTGCCTGCTCGGATGTGGGGGCAAGAGGGCTCATGCAGCTTATGAATGACACCTTTGAGTGGGTGGATATGCGGATGGAGGAAGAGCACCGTTCCCCTCCCGCAAAATTTGACGATATGTACGACCCGGAAACGAACATCAAGTACGGGACATATCTTCTCTACCTGCTGATCGACGAATACGGCGACATACCTACTGCCGTGGCGGCATATCACACAGGCAGGGGGAACGTCAACAGCTGGCTTGAAAACAAGGATTACAGTGAGGACGGGCAGAGGCTCAGGACAACTCCCTCCGCAGCTACAAATCACTATATAGAAAAAGTAATGAAAGCGTATGAGGCATACTGCAGAGAGACCCGATAAGCGGGGCACAGTGTGCATCATCCCTGATGTAAGGAGCTTATAAATCGGAAATGGACATTTCAGACATACAAAACTATTATGATGCCATTATTGTAGGTGCAGGCGCAGGCGGCCTGTACACAGCCCTTTCTCTGCCGGAGACGGCAAAGATACTGGTAATATGCAAGCGGGAGCCCACAGTATGCAATTCACACCTTGCACAGGGAGGCATCGCAGCAGTCTACAAGCCTGTAGATGATGACAATACATCCCTTCACACCAATGACACATTTGTTGCAGGCGGATTCAAGAACAACCCCGATTCCGTCAAGATACTTGTGACCCAGGCGGCGCAGGAGATACAGCATATCATCGACATCGGCGTAGACTTTGACCGTGATGATACGGGCGAATACGACCGCACCCTTGAAGGCGGTCATTCAAGGCGCCGCATATTCCATCACAAGGATTCCACAGGTGCAGAGATCACCCGCGCTATCCGTGAGGCAGTCCTTGCCAGGGATAATATAACCTTCCTGGACAACGCCCTCATGTGCAGGCTCGAAAAGCTCGACAGCGGCTTTGCTGCGGATGTGCTCAAGGATGATGTCCATACCACCTACACCGCGCCTTATGTTGTGCTTGCCACAGGCGGTATAGGCAGAGTGTACGAATACACCACCAACACCGCCATCGCCACCGGTGACGGCATCACTGCCGCATACGAGCTGGGTGCTCAGATAACGGGGCTGTCCCTCATCCAGTTCCACCCCACCGCATATCATGACAAGGCAAGGGAATGCTTCCTCATTTCCGAATCGGTGAGGGGCGAGGGTGCGCATCTTCTCAACTGCCATAAGGAGCGCTTCATGCAGAAGTATGACGAGCGCCTGGAGCTGGCTCCCCGCGATGTGGTCTCACACTTCATTATGGTAGAGGCCAAAGAAACGGGTTCGGATGAATTCTACCTCGATATAACCCATGAGGACAGGGATTATCTTGCTGCCCGCTTCCCCATGATATTCGAGTTCCTGCTGACCCAGGGCATAGATATGTCCAAGGATCTTATCCCCGTTTATCCCTGCCAGCACTATCTCATGGGCGGCATAAATGTGGATACCAGCGCCCGCACCGATATAGACGGGCTGTATGCAGTGGGCGAATGCTCACATACGGGCGTTCACGGCAACAACAGACTGGCATCGAATTCCCTTCTTGAAGCCCTCGTATTCGGCCACAGGGCTGCAGATGACATATCCGCAAAGCTCACCACACCCACAGAGCCCTTCTCCTATACCTTTGAGGAGCCTGCCGATGCGGTACATATCCCCACAGGTCTTCGCACGGAGATACGCAGGATAATGCAGCAGGCATATTTTGTCATCCCCGACAAGGAGCAGGCACGGACGGGATTTGAGCGCGTGCTGGAAATAAATAAGCTTCTCGAACAGGGTAATTTCATCATCGACCGTGACTATGTGGAAGCAAAATCACTGGCAACGGTGGCATATATCATCCTGAAAGAGATCATCTGAAAGGATCTGCATTTTCCCCGTCATAACGGCAGGAAGATGTGTTTGTAAGCAAATGATATACATAATCACAGGCCATTACGGCAGCGGAAAAAGCACTGTCAGCGCGAACCGTGCGGCACAGATAAAAAAAGGAGTCCCTTCCGGGACAGTCTGCGTGGTGGATATGGATACGGTGAACCCCTATTACCGCACCGCAGATCTGCGGCAGTTCTTTGAGGAGAACGGCGTGGAGCTCATAAGCCCTATGTACGCCCGCACGAACCTTGATATACCCATACTGAATTTTGACCTTGCCGCTCTTTCCGAGCGCTTTGACAATATCATCGCAGATATGGGCGGAGATGATGCTGGAGCATATCCCCTGGGCAGATACAACACATTTCTGGCACAGAATGAGCATGAGCTTTTGTATGTGGTGAATTTCCGCAGGCTGCTGACACAGTCCCCCGAGGATGCACTTGACAGCATGCGGGAGATAGAGAGCGCAGTCCGTCTGCCTGTAACGGGATTTATAAACAATACCAATCTTGGCCCCCTGACAGATGAGAGCGTCATCGCCGAAGGGATAAAAAAGGCTGAATTGCTGGGGCAGATGGGAAACATCCCCCTCAGATACACCACCTGTCCCGAAACGGTGACATTTTCCACGGAAACACCATTGCAAAAGATACAGATACTTATAAAAAACAGTTGGGATGCATAATGCAAAGAAAAGATAAAAAGATAGGGACATTCTTCACGGTGCTGATGTGCCTCGTCCTTGTATGCTGCCTTGCGGTATCATGGTACCTGGGAGGGCAGAAGCGCGTGATAGAACAGCTCACATCGGGCATTGCCCACGGCAGCGCGGAGGACTATGCAAAAAGCACAGGCACAGCCCTGCAGGACAAGGACATCTTCAAGGAACAGCAGCGAACGGTATTCACCGGGATGTCGGAATTCTCCGGACTCAAGGAAAACGACATGATAGGCTTCAATGTGAAGATAAAGGAGCGCACTCCCGAAAGCCTCACACTATGGCATGTATATGTAAAGACCGATTATTTCTGCGATGAGATGAGCATATCAAAGGAAACGGACTACACCCTTGAATTCCGCGACGGTAAATGGACAGTGACAAACGGCATCGCGCTCGTACATACCGCATGAGCCACGCCTGTATCTCTGACCGCCGATCTGGATTGTTGATAATGAATATTTTGCTGACGGTTTATTTGTTGAAATTTTCCGATTGACATATCATACTATATATGATATAATTATATTTGTTTTTATCGCTGTTACATCCGAGGAGAAGATATGGAACTCATTGAATTATCTTTGAATGACAAACAGCTCATAAAGGATATGTTTGTGAGAGTGTTCGCTTCTCCTCCGTGGAATGATGACTGGAGCGATGAAAAGCAGCTCGATGCATATATCACCGACCTTATCGGAAACCCCAATTCACTGGCGCTGGGGTATTTTGAGGACGGAGTGCTCACTGCCCTTTCTATGGGATGGATAAAGCACTGGTACAAGGGCACGGAATACTACTTAGATGAATTCTGTGTTCTCACCGAGAAACAGGGAACAGGGATCGGCACCCGGTTTATGGAAGGACTGGAGAAATACCTGCTCTCAAAGGGCAGCGTGCAGATCTTCCTGCAGACAGGCGCAGATATGCCCGCGTACAGCTTTTACCTGAAAAGGGGCTTTGCCGAGCTCAAAGGTCACGTTTCTTTTGCAAAGGATCTGCGACAGTAACAGCCGCTGTGGTGAAATCGGCAGACACAAGGGACTTAAAATCCCTCGGAGTAACATCCGTACCGGTTCAAGTCCGGTCAGCGGCACCAAAAGCATTGAGAATCGAGCTTCATATGAAGCCCGGTTCTTTTTTTGTTTACTCTTCCCCGCCGATCTTACGCCTGCGCCTTTTCTTCTTTGTGTTCGTCACTTCTTCATCTTCATCATCAGCTGGTACTCTAACTCAGCTTCTGAGCCGAGTCTTTCCTGCATCATGGTCTCGTAAAACTGCGGAACGATCGCATCTACCCTTTCTTTGAGTGCTTTTTTAGAGCTCTTCTCAGGGAGACCG
>JAFPYQ010000166.1 GCA_017394475.1 Oscillospiraceae bacterium
CTTTGACCTGCAGAACAGGAGAGCAGGCTATATAGCTCTCTGGCAGGAGATAATGCGTGTTTCCAAGACCGATCTCCGCTCCAACTACGATAAGCTGAACGTGGATTTTGAATACTGGTACGGCGAAAGCGATGCTGACAGGGACATCCCCGAGCTTATGGAAATACTGGAGAAGAAGGGGCTTTCCTACGAGAGCGACGGCGCTCTGGTGGTGGATGTGGCAGAGGAGTCCGACAAATCCCCCGTTCCCCCCGTCATCGTGCGCAAATCCGACGGCTCGAGCATCTATGCCACTACCGACCTTGCAACTATCATCCAGAGGATGAGGGACTTTGCCCCCGACAAGATCTGGTATGTCATAGACAACAGGCAGGAGCTCCACCTGACACAGGTGTCACGCTGCGCTAAAAAGGCAGGGATAGTTCCCGAGGCCACAGAACTGGAATTCCTGGGCTTCGGCACCATGAACGGCACTGACGGCAAGCCCTACAAGACCCGTGACGGCGGCGTAATGCGCCTTTCTGACATGATAGGCACCGTCACCGATGCAGCCCTTGCAAGGATACAGGAACAGGGCAATGTCACCGAGAACCTCGAGGACTACGCCCGCAGGATAGGCATAGCTGCCATAAAGTTCGGCGACCTTATAAACCACCGCTCAAAGGACTATATCTTCGACCTTGACAAGTTCATGTCCTCCGAGGGCAAGACAGGCGTGTATATCCTCTATACCATATCCAGGATAAATTCAGTCCTGAAGCGCACTGAGGAAAAGGGCGAGCTCAATATCATCTCCACCCCCGAAGAGCGTGACCTGCTCCTTGCTGTCATGAACAGCCCCATGTGCTGGAAAATGGCATTCGGCGAGCGTGCTCCGAGTTATGTATGCGAGAACGCATACACTCTTTCCAACCTTTATTCCAAATTCTATCACGAGAACCGCATCGCAGACGAACCAGACGAGAGCAAACGCAAGTCCCGCATAGCCATATCCGAGCTTACAAGGGAGCTTATCATCAAGCACCTGAGCGCTCTTGGCATTGAGACCGTCGATAAGATGTGATCACCTTCCCGATACAATGTATCATAAGGAAAGGCGCCCGCCTTTCCTCCCACAGATCAGATGAATAAACGTGAAATTTTCAGAGGCATAACCAACTACCTGATGTCGGTAGCCCTCGCCCTCATTTTCGCCCTGTACCTCAGCGGCAGAGTGGGCTGGTTCCTTATGGCGGCATTTCTGACGGCACCGATAATATCCCTTGTGCTCACCGCGCTTTTCAGATCAAGGATATATCTGTCCATAGAGGGCGGTGCCATGACTGTGAGCAAGGGCGATTCCGCAGAGCTCGACATCATCATATCCAACGGATTTTTCCTGCCATCTCCTCCCCTGCAGCTGGAGATATTTGATTCGGACGGCGCAAAGGCAGAATGCTCGAAGTACACCTGCTATGTGATGCCCATGACAGAAGAACCTGTCACCGCATCATATCATGCAAGGATATGCGGCCCTCATGCCATAGGGGTCAAGAGCATCGTTATCAGGGACTATTTCGGCATATTCACATTCAAGCTGAAAAACATAGATATGGATGAGCTCAGGACCGATCTCAACATCATGCCCGAAATAGCCGATATCCCCTTTACAAGCAGGATATTCAGACAGGCATCCGAGCTTTCCGCCATGGCAGACGATTCCGAGGATACAGTCAGCAGCACCAATGTCACATTCGGCGGGTTCCCCGGATATGACAGCCGTGAATATGTTCCCGGGGACCCCCTCAAACGCATAAACTGGAAGCAGTCTGCCAAGAAGGGCACGCTTCTGGTGCGCCTTGACGACGAAGCCACCGCCTCATCCATATCCGTAGTGCTGGATGGTGTGTATGAGGAGGCCGCAGACCCAAAACTGTTCCATTCCTCCGACAAGCTGCTGGGCAACTCCCTTGATGAGCTCAAAGAGCTGGCGGGGCAGTGGGCGATGGAAAATTCACTGGGTATGGTGCGTGCCTTTGTCCGTCACAATTACAGCGTCACCTATTTCTATATGGGCAATGACGGGTGGCAGAGCGCCAATATTGCCGATGAGAACGAACTCACACAGATACAGACCAACCTTGCTGCAAGCAGTTATATGAAGCATGCAAAATTCCCCCGCTTCCCCTCGGATGAGATAAGCGGGCTCAAAGGCAGTGTTTCCGTATTCTTCACGCCCTACTGCAGCAACGAGCTCTATGCGCAGCTCTCGGAATACATGGGCAGCAAGGGCAAGGGCGAGATAAGCTCCGTGCTCTGTGCAGCAGTGACGGATACCGCAGCAGCACTTAATATGGAGGAGACCGGATGATGGAAAATATCAGAGATCTCTTCAAGGAAAAGCAGGAACTGATACTGCCCTTCCTGCTGTCGGTAGTACTGTCCTTCTCAATGTATGACATATATGAGAACGGCTTCTTTGTCTGGGGCTTAGCCATCATCGGCGTGACCATCGCGGCATTCGCACTGGGAGAGTTTGTGAACAAACACAACTTTGCAGGCTCCGTGGTGCTGGTGGTAGTCACCTTCCTGTGCCTTTCCGCCTTTTTCCGCCTGATAGCGGGATCCGATTACGGCAGCACCTTCCAGTTGTGGCTGCTCACAGGCTCGGACAAGGTGGAAACGCGGTTCGAATACCTGCTGGCACTGCTCATCAGCTTTGTACCTTTCTTTGCGATATGCATCTACTACTTCTCAAACGTCCTGTACAGGATGTTCTTCCTCACTCTTGTGAGCATAATCCCCTGCGCCCTCTATGTCAAGGTACTGACCGACATAAGCACCTTCTACCTGGCACTCATCGCCCTGATAAATGTTGCGATACTGCTGGTCCACCTGCGTGTCGAGGACGGTAAGGGCAGGACGCTCATAGGCAGCAAGGCTGCCATCCTTTCCATAAACACCTTTATTTTCGCACTCCTGGCAGTATCCTCCGCGATACCAAAGGAACAGGATGCCCGTTACTACGACCGTTTTGAAGCCCTGTTCATGGATTCCACCACAAGGCCCTTCAAGATGGATTACACAGATTTTACGGACATGTCGGGCAATGCGGACAATTACAGAGACTTTGCCAACCGACGGATGTACACCATCACAGGCAACTATGCCCCCTACTTCAAGAGGCAGTGCTTCGATTCCTATGATTTCACTCTGGATTCATGGCTTGCCTTCGGTGATTCCAACGAGATAATCTCCGAAAGGGATGAATGGTATGAGCTCCACAGCCGTCAGAGCCTGTCTATGTTGCAAAATGCGGTAAAGCGTGCAGATGAGCTCTCACCGGGATTTGCGGAAAAATATGACATGGCATCCCTGGCAAACGGCATAGATGTACAGGACAATGTGAACACGGTGATGATCTATTCCGAGAACTTCGCCGCAAAATACTACCTTTCCCCTTCAAGGGTCATAAGAGTAAGGGATATGGTTCCCGCTCCAGAAGCAGGAGTCACCAAGAGCGGTGTCATCAGGTTCAAGGAAAGTCCCCATGCCGAAGATTTCGCCTACGCCGTGGATTTCATGGATGAATACTACGCAAAATGGCGTTTCATCGCAGAGGGCGGCTCGAATGTGGACAATGAGCAGTGCGAGCAGATGCTCTCTGAAATGGTGGACATACTCTCCGCCACCGGAGAAGGCTCTGACCTGGACCTTGCGGCCACTGCACAGATATTCCTCAATGTCCACGAGGAAGCCATGGAGTACAAGGCACGGTGCACCAAAAACACCGAGCGCATCTCCCCGGAGATAAAGGAACTGGCAGAAAGCATCACAGACGGCCTCACCTACGATCACGAAAAGGCTGATGCACTGGCAAGGTACTTTATCCAGAACGGATACAGATACGACCTTGAATACATCGCAGAGGATACATCCCCGGAATACTTCCTCTTTCAGAGCAAGACGGGCAGCTGCTCGGATTACGCCAGTGCATTCGTGCTCATGGCGCGCAGCGTGGGTCTCACTGTAAGATACTGCGAGGGCTTCGTGCCCGATATCACATCCAGGGAAAACACCTTTGTCATAAAGGATTCCTGCGCCCACGCCTATCCCGAGGTATATCTCCCCAATATAGGCTGGACTGCCTATGAGCCCACTGTTCCCTCACCCTACAACGGCATGCAGGAGCAGGGCAGCAACACAGGCGGCGTTCAGCTGGATATAGATACCAGCCTTGTTTCCACCGTGATAAGCATAATGGGCATCGTCATGGTACTGGTCATCCTGGGCGTTGTCATGATACCCTTTATTGATGAATGGAGATTCAGAAACGCCATTTCAAAGGCAAGACCTGATTCTGCCGTTATCATGGCGTACAAGCGCCTTTCTTCCGGCAAGGCAAAGAGGCTCATCAAGAAACCCGATACCAAGACCGCCTATGAATTTACCGAGAAGATAAGCAAGATCACGGGAGTGGACAGCACAAAGCTTGCATTCATGCTGGAAAACTCCGTCTACGGCGGGAGCAGGCTCACCGATGACGACAAGACATATATCATCGAATGTTATGATATGGCAAGGAGGGGTATCGACAATTTCCTTTCCAACAAGGCAAAGTCCGACAGGAAGAAATTCCGCGCAAGGTTCGGAAGGCCCGGAAAGAATACCTGATACCGCACTGTAAAGATTATGACCGAAAAAGCAGAAAAATACCTGTCACAGTTCACAAAATCGGGCAAAAAGGTGGAGGATCTAAGCCGTTTCAAAGCCTTATGCGGCAAATTCGGCGACCCACAGGACAGCCTGCGCTTTGTCCATGTGGCAGGCACCAACGGAAAGGGCTCTGTCACCCGCATGGTAGGCGAGATGTGCATGAATGCGGGAGCAAAGACCGGTGAATTCACCTCCCCCTATATCCATGTGTACAATGACAGGATACGCATCAACAATGAAAACATCCCCGATGACAAGCTGGACAGCCTTATAGATGAAGTCGCCTCCAGGATCATCCCGGAGGACGGATATTCCCAGTTTGAGATAAGCAATATCATCGCATTACTCTACTTTAAGCAGGAAAATGTGGATATCGTCATCCTTGAAACAGGTCTTGGAGGGCTCCTGGACAGCACTAATATCATAAAAAGCAATATATGTGCTGTCATCACATCCATCTCCCTGGATCACACTGCAGTTCTGGGAAACACTATGGAGGAGATCGCCGCACAGAAGGCAGGGATAATCAAAAGCGGATGCCCTGTGATAGTTTCGCCACAGAACAGCGAAAGCGTGATAAATGTCATAAAAGAACACGCAGAAAAGCTGGGTAGCAAAGTCATCGTGCCCGATCTCAATGCAGTGGAAAATCAGTTCTATGAGGACTGCCACTGTGGATTTGTCTACAGAAAGCTGGGCTTCACCGTGGGCTCCCCCGGGCGGTATCAGTTATATAACGCACTTTGCGCCATCGAAGCGGGCTTTATAGTGGCTGAGCAGCTCCCGCAAATGAGAGACTATGATATCGTCATGGGAGTGGGGCATGCTCACCTGCCCTCACGGCTGCAGCTCACTAAGGGCTCACCCGATATACTGACAGACGGCGCCCATAACCCCGATGCCATGAAGAAGCTCTCAGAGCATATCAAAGAGCTTGACTACAAAAAGATAGTCATGATCTGCGGCATGAGCGGTACAAAGGACTATGACACCGCCCTGCGGTACATCGCACCCCTTGTGGATGAGGCGTACTGCATAGACGATTTCACCTTCAATACCGTAAAGGCAGAGACCCTTGCCTCTTATTTTGCAAATGCCCATGTATGCACCACAGCTGATGCACTTGAAAGGGCAAAGGCTTGTGCAGGAAAAGACGGCCTTGTCCTGATAGCAGGCTCACTGCTTATGGGACTGTGACATATATAACCGCAAGCTATGTCCCCCGCCTCTAAGGCGGCGGGTTCCATATTTCCATTCAGTAGGAGTTCAATCTCCTACTGAATGGAAATGAGCCTGCGGCTCACACTTGCTTGTTAAAAGCAAGCTTTGAAACGGGATCAACCATATCCATAAGGATCACGAAAGGAGTGCTCCATGCTCGAATTATTGAATGTTAAGTTTTCCTACAGGGCAGATGGAAGGACATTTTCCATCTCCACAAAAAGATCTGTCTCAAACAGGCGCACAGCCCTTGACATCAGCACCGACGGGGATATTTTCACCGCAAAGCTGCGTTCGAACTCCCCTGTGGAGATAATCAGACTTTCTGCGGAATTTGCCTATGATTTCCACAATGATGACAGGATATTCCTCAACGGATATCAGTCCGCCACACCGAGCAGAGAGCTCTCCGTAAAAAGCATCATGTACAGCCCCCTGCGCAGGGACAGGCAGAACCGCATGTGCGGCGACTACGGCTTCACATCCTACCCCCATGAAAAGGGTGCCCTCCACGGCTTCACCTACGGCTATATAAACTCCCCCGGTGAGTTCACCTTTATAGGCTCACTGGCTGAAAAGAGCGGCTTTACCCTTATCGGCACCAGGACACAGTACAATAAGGTCATCGTGGAAAAGGACTGCAAGGGGCTCATAATAGACGGCGAATATGAGGGGCTCAGACTTTTCATCGCCGAAGTACTCCCCGATGAGGGCTTTGAAAGATATGCCGAGCACTTAGGGGTAATGCCCATGACCGACAAAAAGATAAAGGCGTGCCCCATATCCCTCACGGAAGAAAGCACCGCTGATTCCATCGCTGCGGATATTGAAAGGTGCTCCAATGAGAGCTATGTGCCCGATGCGGTATGTATCGGCGGGGACAGCGTTTCCCTTTCAGACGATATCCTTTCCCTTGCAGCGGAGAAGATAAAAAACAGCGGCTACATCCCGGGCATTTCCTTTGCGCCATTTATCTGCCGCAGCGACAGTGAGATCTATGCGGAGCATCCCGAATGTGTCCTGCATGACAAGGATGGCGCTCCCGTCACTGCGGGAAAGAGCACGGAATATATCTTCAACATATATAATGAGGATGCCCGTGAATACATCAGAAACAGGATAGAGAAGTACACTAAGAACTTCGGCTTTTCCTTCCTGCGGCTCGAAAAGCTGTATACAGCCTGTGTCTGCCCCGGAAAGCACAGAACAAGGGGCTCTGTCATGGCGGATGCAGCAGACCTGCTTCGCAAGAGCGCATCCGAGGCATTTATACTTGCCTGTGATGTTCCCCTTGCCTCTGTATTCGGCATCGCTGACTACTGCTGCATAAACAGCGGCAAGGCAGTCCGCTTGGATGATATATCCCCCCTGCAGAGAAAGATAATAGTGAGGAACGATCTTCTGAGCGCCGTATACCGCAGGCAGCTTTCCGGCAGGATGTTCATCAATGATACCGGAGCTGTTTCCTTTGCATCCCGGCAGCTCACCAACGAGCAGAAAAAGAACATATCCATGATAAACGCACTGGCTGGCGGAGTTACATTCATCACAGAACAGGTCTCCGCACTCTCTGCGGATGAACTGGCACAAATGGCCGATGCGGACAAGCTGTCGGCATACGGCATATCCTCCGCACTTTACAGAAAGAATATGCTGCGCCTTTACATCACAAACGGTGAACAGGGCGAGATAAAACGCATAAATATATAACACGAGGTAACGGAAATGAAGGAATTTATCTACACACCAACAGGAGTATGCTCCACCGAGATACGCTTTTCAGTGGATGATAACGGAGCGCTGCATGATGTACAGTTCACCAAAGGCTGCAACGGCAACCTCAAAGCCATAGGAAAGCTCGTGGAGGGCAAGGATGCCAGAGAGATAGCAGAGCTGCTCAAAGGCAATCTCTGCGGGATAAAGGGGACATCCTGTGCAGATCAGCTTTCAAAGGCCATATTCGCATCTGTGTAATGACAGATCTTAAAAAGGGGTAAGCTATGATACTTGACTGGAACGAATATATAGACAAGGCACGGGAAGTCGTTTCCGAGGGTATAGTGTGCCTGGAGAACAAGAACGATGTACTGCCCCTGAAAGGCACCATATCCGTATTCGGAAGGATGCAGAACCACTACTACAAGTCAGGCACTGGCTCAGGCGGCCTTGTGAATGCTCCCAAGGTATGGGGCATC
>JAFPYQ010000167.1 GCA_017394475.1 Oscillospiraceae bacterium
AATATCGGCAATACAGACGGGATATTCGCAGGCGGCGACTGTGTCACAGGCCCTGCCTCCGTTATCCGTGCCATAGCAGCGGGCAAGGTGGCTGCTGCCAATATAGACGAATATCTTGGTTTTGAGCATGAGATAATCAGTGATATAGAACTTCCGAACATCCGCTTCTGTGACGATCATCCCTGCGGCAGGGTCAATATGAAGGAACGCCCTGCTGCGGAGAGGAAGAAGGATTTCGGACTGATGGAATACTGCATGACACCCGAGGAAGCACATCAGGAATCGGGAAGATGCCTGCATTGCGATCATTTCGGATATGGTATATTCAAGGGAGGCAGGATAAAGAAATGGTGAATGTAACGATAGACGGCGTGAATTTAAGCGTTCCCGAGAGGACTACCATACTTGATGCAGCTGCGGCCGCAGGGATAAAGATACCAACGCTCTGCTACAGCAGAAAGCTCAATGAAATAGGCGCCTGCCGTGTCTGTCTTGTGGAAGTGGAGGGCTATGAAAGACTGCTCACTGCCTGCAACAACACTGTTGATGAAGGCATGGTGATACATACCAACAGCCGCAAGGCAAGGACAGCAAGGCGAAACAATGTTGAGCTCATCCTTTCACAGCACGAAAGCAGCTGTACCACCTGTGCGCGCAGCGGCAACTGTGAGCTCCAGTCCATAGCAAATGATCTGAATATCCGCACTGTTCCTTTTGAAAAGGATCTTCCCGGAGATAAATGGAACGAAAGCTTCCCCCTGCAGCGTGATGCCGCAAAGTGCATCAAATGCATGCGCTGCATACAGGTGTGCGATAAGATACAGTCCGCAAAGGTATGGGATGTGATAAACACAGGCTCACGGGTGACTGTGGGAGTTTCGGGAGCATATTCGATAGAGGATTCAGACTGTGCCCTGTGCGGTCAGTGCATCACACACTGTCCTGTAGGTGCGCTGTATGAGCGTGATGACACGGAAAGGGTCATGGATGCCATTGAAGCCCCCGACAAGATCGTGATGTTCCAGATCGCACCTTCCATCAGGACTGCATGGGGAGAATACTTTGGCCTTACCCCGGAAGTGGCCACTGTTGAACTGCTGGGCACCGTCCTTCGCAGGATAGGTGCGGATCGTGTATTCGATACCAACTTTACCGCAGACCTCACTATCATGGAGGAAGGCAGCGAATTCATCGAAAAGCTCACTCATCCCGAAAGGAATGAACTCCCACTGTTCACATCCTGCTGCCCTGCCTGGGTGCGTTTCCTCAAAAGCCATTACCCCGAATTCACAGGCAATCTCTCCACGGCAAAGTCCCCGCAGCAGATGTTTGGAGCGGTGGCAAAGAGCTACTGGGCAGAGCTCATGGGTGTTGATCCCCACCGTATATTCTGTGTATCGGTGATGCCCTGTGTTGCCAAAAAGCACGAATGTGCGCTGGATAATATGAACAATGCCTGTGGAGACCCCGATGTTGATGCATCTCTCACCACAAGAGAGATAGTAAGGCTGATACGTTCTGCGCAGATACGCCCCGGTGAGCTTACTGCAGAACCACTTGACATGCCCTTCGGGACTGCCACTGGTGCGGGCAATATCTTCGGTGCCTCGGGCGGCGTTATGGAAGCAGCTCTGCGCTCTGCTCATTTCCTTGTGACGGGAGAGGATCCCGATCCGGATATGTTCGGTAAAGTACGGGGTATGGACGGCATCAAGGAGGCTGTATATAACATTGCGGGAACAGATGTGCGCACAGCAGTGGTAAACGGACTTGCAAATGCAGGAAAGCTGCTGGACAGGATAAAGGAAGGAAAGGCTCATTACGACATCGTGGAGGTCATGGCCTGTCCCGGCGGATGTGTAGGCGGCGGCGGCCAGCCTATACATGAGGGTGAGTTCATGGCTCAGAAGCGCGCTCCCGTGCTGTATTCACAGGATAAGGCGAACAAACTGCGCTTTTCACACAGAAATCCGTATATCACTCAGCTTTATTCGGATTATCTGGAGCATCCCCTTTCCGAAAAGTCCCACCATCTTCTACATACAGACCATTTCGCCTGGGATATGCCATCCCGGAAAAGTCATAACAGATAAACCATCAGAACGGAGGCAGCTCTCATGGATCACATCACACAGCCTGTAACGGATATTTCCGGCATAAGGTTCCTTGCGGCAGGCGAGATAATGCTGCGCCTTACACCGCCTAATTATGAAAAGATAAGAGCCGCAAATTCCTTTGAGGCTACTTACGGAGGCAGTGAGGCAAATATCGCCCTTGCCCTGGCAAATCTGGGCATAGACAGTTCATTCTTCACCGTAGTGCCCAACAACAGCTTAGGAAAAAGCGCAGTGCGGATGCTGAGGAGCAACGATGTACACTGTGCTCCGGTCATACTTTCCACCCCGGAAGAAACCCCGACACACAGGCTGGGCACCTATTACCTTGAAACAGGCTTCGGTATAAGGGCCAGCAAGGTCATCTATGACCGCAAGCACAGTGCTATAAACGAATATGATTTTTCAAGGCTTGATCTGAAAAAGTTGCTTTCGGGATATAATTGGCTGCACCTCAGCGGCATCACACCTGCACTCGGAGAAAACTGTCGAAATATGATATATGATATGATGGTCTGTGCAAAGGAAATGGGCATCACAGTCAGCTTTGACGGCAATTTCAGGAGCACGCTGTGGTCCTGGGAGGAGGCAAGGGATTTCTGCACAAAATGCCTTCCCTATGTAGATGTTCTCCTGGGGATAGAGCCCTATCATCTGTGGAAAAATGAAGACGACCACTGTGCAGGAGACATAAAGGACGGCATACCATTGCAGCCCACCGCAGAGCAGCAGGACATGATCTTCCGCGCCTTTGCGGAAAAATATCCGAATATAAAGTACATCGCAAGGCATATCCGCTATGTACACAGCGGCAGTGAGAACAGTCTCAAAGCCTGTCTTTGGTATAATGGGAAAACCTATGAGAGCAGACTCTTCACTTTCAGCATCCTTGATCGCGTAGGCGGTGGTGATGCCTTTGCAGCGGGGCTCATATACTCCATAATGCACGGATGGGAGCCGTCGGAGATGATAAACTTCGCCGTGGCTGCCAGTGTCCTCAAGCACACCATCCACGGAGATGCAAACATCACCGATGATGAACAGACCATCCGTAGCCTTATGAATATGGACCTTGATATAAAACGATAAAGTATACGAGAATGACAGATCATGATCTCAGCGGCCGTCCGATCATTTTTACCCGTGTGCCTATACTATAAGATAAAGACCAGTTGGTATGAATAAAACAGCCTTCTCTGCTACTATGCGAAGAAGGCTGTTACTGTCACAGATATTCTTTTGTTCTTTCCATATCCGTCTCAAGGTCGGGATAGTCGGCTCTGAGCCGTTCCAGAAGAACAGGGACAAGTTTTCTGTCCTCCGAGATCTTTCTGAACTCCTCTGTAGTTATGCCCACTAACTGTAAAAAGGCCAGCTCACCGTATATGGTCTGCCTTGTCTTTACCTCTGTATCGTTCACCACAAGAAGGGATGTTATCTTACATTCGGGGTGGCCAAGGTCAATGGATGTGGGGTTATTAGCGGAACCTACATATTGATTCGGTTCAAACAGCGTTCACTTTTAAAAGTATAGCGTGCAAGATTTCCAAGCATATTCATAGCCCAAACACAATTTTCGGGTTCTTCATCTTTCAACTTGATAGTCATTTCATAGCCCCATTTACTGAACTCGTGTCCAAAGCTGTCTTCATCGGCATAAAGCTCACTCATTCCAAATGTTACAATATGACTGTATCCGTTATTTGACCTGTACGCACTATATCCGTCAAGATATTCTTCTCCTCCAAACATAGCACGGCTGGTTATAAGCGTTCCGAAATGTACAGGTTCCTGTTCTCCATAGACCTCGCCAAACGCATTTTCAATTTCATCCCACCCCGGTGCCCATTCTTCATCCTTGGCTTTTTCTCTGAATTCTTCAAGTGTCATATTAAACATATCCTCTCTTTAAAATCATTATATCATATAGCATCTTAAATGCCTATTTTTCATAGTAAAATACTTTTCCTGTTGGTCTGAACGGTAATACATGACCTTTCGGAATCAGAAATGCGTGTTCACGCTTTATCTTCA
>JAFPYQ010000168.1 GCA_017394475.1 Oscillospiraceae bacterium
ATATGTTTAGGAAATGTAGTGATTTTCTTTGGAAAAATATTATAAAAGAAATGTCAATATCTATATTATGAAGTAATGGCATATTTATATTATATTTGATTATACCGGTATGATGTATTAAAGATAATTCATGTCATCCCTCCGAATATTTCCTGATATACGATAACTTCAAAAAAATGACCTTTCCATCAATGATCGGAAAGGTCATAATAGTTTACGGTTGATAAATCCCGGTATATCACTGAGGCTCATCTCCATGCAGGCAGCACCAAGCTGCATGGCCTCCATGGGCATGCCGTAGACAGCGCAGCTGTCCCTGTCCTGGCATACGGTGTAGGCTCCCTTTCTGCGAAGGGCGAGCATCCCCTGTGCGCCGTCCGCGCCCATTCCTGTAAGAAGGAAGGCTATGGCTTTGTCGCCTGCTGCCTGAGCCGTGCTCTCGAACATCACATCCACTGTCGGGCAGAGACCGCCTACTTTCTCGCCCTCTCTCGAACGCACATAATAGCCCTCATTATCGCGGAACAGTTCCATGAATTTGCCGCCGCTGGCTATCACGCACATCCCTTTTTCAAGGCGCATATTGTCCGCTGCCTCGATGACTCTGACAGGGGAGCACTGATCCAGCCGTTTTGCAAACATCCCCGTAAATCCCGAGGGCATGTGCTGGGTGACGATGATGGGGGGCAGCTCGGTGGAGAGCCTTGCGAGTATCTCCTCTATGGCACTGGTACCGCCTGTGGATGCACCTATGGCTATTATCTCCACGCCGTGCCTTGAGTATGGTCTTGCAGCCGACTGATCGGCTGTGTTGTAGCAGGTGAAACGGCGGTATATATCCTCTGCGAGCACCTTCACAAAGCTGTTCATCTGCTCGGCATTGTCGATGGGTGGCTGATGGTGGAAGGATACCGCACCGTTCTTCAGCATCGTATTGCGCACTCTGGACGAGTAGGAAAGGGCGATGACAGGTATCCTGTTGCGCCTGAGTATCCCGCTTACGACCTCGGAACACTCAGACTGCCGTATATGGGCATCGAGCACAACGATAGAAGGGAGCCTGCGTTCGAGTGACCGCAGCCCCTCATACTGGCTCGCCGCCGAGGTAACACGGATATTGTCATATCTTGCCAGCCCGTAGGAGTTATACCTGTGCATCTCTCCGGGGCTGATAATAACTAATACATCAATCATCTGTAAAGTGATATTGGTGATCGGGTCAGCGCTGCTGCATCATTTTCTGAATACCGCAGGCTTGACATAATTGTATCTGGTGCTGCGGGAAACATTTTCCGCATGCCCTACGAACAGGAAACCGCCGGGCTTGGTACATTCATAGAAACGTTCCACCAGAGCATCCTTTGTTTCGGTGTCGAAATAGATCATAACATTCCGGCAGCAGATAAGATCGAAGGGCTTTTTATAGGTGATCTTATCCATCAGGTTGAAACGGCGGAAGACTACCTGATCGCGGATCCTGTCTATCACCTTGTAGGTGCCGTCGGGGAGAGGCTCAAAGTACTCATCCACATAGTTCTGGGGGCAGGTGTTCAGCATATCCGGGGTGTACACCGCCCTTTTTCCGCTTCTGAGGGCATCGGTGTCAATGTCGGTGGCAAGGATGGTGGTGTCCCACTCCTTCTTTCTTTCACCGAAGTATTCATCTATGACCATGGCCATTGAGTACGGCTCTGCCCCCGAGGAACAGGCAGCAGACCATATCCGCAGATCGTGATCCCTGACGTTCTTTTCGATGTAAGGCAGGAACACCCTTTTCATGAACTCGAAATGATCGGGCTCGCGCATGAAGAATGTGTGATTGGTGGTGAGCCTGTTCACCATCGTTGTCACTGCATCCTGCTGATCGTACAGCAGCACGCTTTCAACATACTCATCAAGGTCGTCATAACCCGCCGCAGACGCAGCAGAGGACAGCCTTCCCTCTACGAGGATGCGCTTCTTCGAGAGGTTTATGCCGTAATTGTCATGTATGAAATCTACCAGATGGTAAAAAACTGCATCAGATATCTTCATCTGTCCGTCATTGCCATCATCTGCTCCTCATGGGTAGGGTTACTTGTTCTGATCCTTTTCCAGTTTCCGTGTAAGGTAATTGTTGTCGTAATCGCCTTTTTCAAAAACAGGATCGCGGATGAGGGAAAGATCGAAGTCGATGTTGGTATCCACACCGTCTACGATGAATTCCGCTAACGCACGCTTCATTTTGACTATAGCCTCCGGTCTTGACTGTGCATGGACTATGACCTTGGCTATCATGCTGTCATAATAGGGGGGGATGGTGTAGCCCTGATATATGGCACTGTCTATGCGGATGCCGGGGCCTCCCGGAAAATGGAGCACTGTGACCGTGCCGGGGCTCGGTCTGAAATTATCGGAGGGCTTTTCCGCATTGATGCGGCATTCTATGGAATGACCCGTGAGCCTGATATCGCCCTGATTGATCTCAAGGCGCTTGCCGTCGGCAATGTTTATCTGAGCCTTGATAAGGTCGATGCCCGTGACTTCCTCCGTTATGGGGTGCTCCACCTGTATGCGGGTGTTCATCTCCATGAAATAGAACTTTTTGTCCTTATCCACGAGAAATTCTATGGTGCCTGCGCTGGAATAGCCGCTGGAGATAGCGGCAGCCACAGACGCATGCCCCATTTTTTCGCGGAGAGCGGGGGTCATGATAGGCGAGGGGGTCTCCTCGAGCACCTTCTGATTGCGGCGCTGCATGGAGCAGTCACGTTCGCCCAGATGCACCACATTGCCGTATTTATCAGCCAGTATCTGGAACTCTATGTGCTTGGGGTTCAGGATCAGCTTTTCCATATACACCGAGCTGTCGCCGAAGTTTACCAGCGCCTCCTGGGATGCTGCGGTGATGGCTGCTTCAAGGTCATCCCTGTTGTCCACCCTGCGTATGCCCTTTCCTCCGCCGCCTGCTGATGCCTTTATCATGACGGGGTAGCCCATCTCTTCGGCAAGGCGGTAGGCTTCATTCACATCCGTGATGGCACCGTCGGAACCAGGGATAACAGGCACTCCCGCATTCTTCATGGTGCGCTTTGCCTCTGCCTTGTCCCCCAGGGCTCTTATGGCCTCGGGGCGGGGGCCTATGAAAATGATGCCGTTATCTATACATTTCTGAGCAAAGTCCGCATTTTCGGAAAGGAAACCGAAGCCCGGGTGTATGGCATCTGCCTTGGTCTGGAGTGCCGCCTGTATCACGGCATTCATGTCAAGATAGCTGTCCTTTGCGGCAGGTGCGCCTATGCAAACCGTTTCATCTGCTATCTGCGCGTGGAGACAGCGCCTGTCCGCAGTGGAGCAGACAGCCACCGTGCGGATGTTCAGTTCCCTGCAGGCTCTTATTATCCTGACTGCTATCTCGCCGCGGTTGGCTATTAGGATCTTCTCAATCATGTTATCTTCCTATCAGAACATTTCTGAGGGATATGGGGTATCCGCTGTCACTTCAAAGCAAAGGTTATCTCTGCCTGGACAGCCTTTTCGCCGTCAACAGTGCATATACCCCTGCCAAAGCCCACAGCGCCCCTTACCTTGACTATCTCCACCTCTATGCGGAGCCTGTCTCCGGGGACTACCTGCCTGCGGAACTTTGCTTCCTTTATGCCGCCGAAAAAGCCTATCTTGCCCTTGTTCTCGGGGAGGGAGAGCATAGCCACACAGCCTGCCTGTGCCATCATTTCCACCATGAGCACGCCGGGGACTACGGGATAGTCGGGGAAATGTCCCTTGAACCAGAATTCATCGGGTGTCATATTCTTGTAAGCCACAACGCGGACACCGGGTTCCAGCTCTTCTATCTCATCTATAAGGAGGAATGGATCCCTGTGGGGGATGACCTCCATTATCTGTTCTTTGTTCATTACCATATTATTCACCAGTATCGGGGACTGCTCCGTCGGGGTATCTGCCTATGAGCTTTTCCCTTGTTGCATAGAATGTTTCGCCGGAGGGCGGGAAGTTCTCCCTTGAAAGGTCGATATCCTCGCTCCAGTAGGCTACTGTGGGCATACCGTCCTGCCCTACGGTGACAGAGTAATATCCCCCTGTCATGCCGTTGGTATATGTGTTCTGCGCCGACTGGAAATCAGCACTGTCGCCGGAAAAGCTGCAGGATGTCTCACCCGTTCCCAGCTTTCCGTCATAACGCCCCGGTTTCAGCTTGTTCCCCTGCGCGATGCAGGAGGAGGCATAGTTCTGGGCGTTCTGGAACATAAGCTCTGCATTGGTATTTGCTTTGAGCACATGGGCGCTGTTCACCTGGCTCTGTGCTGCCTCCGGGGGAGTGCGCGTCGGTCCACAGGCTGTCAGCGGCAGGAGCATAAACAGCGGGCACAGTATAGCAGCTATTCTTTTCTTCATGCGATCACCATAATGGGCTGGTCATATTCCACAGCCGCACCTGTCTTGACAAGTATCTTCTTTACCGTACCGTCAAATTCGCTCTTGATCTCGTTCATGACCTTCATGGATTCGATTATCATGAGCACATCGCCCTTCTTCACTCTGGTGCCCACCTTTACGAAGGCAGGCTTGTCGGGTGAGGGTGAGGAATAGAAGGTGCCGACTATGGGAGCCTTTACGATATTTCCTTCCATATCGGATGCAGGTGTATCCCCCGCAGCCGCAGCAGGAGCAGCACCCTGTAATGGGGCAGTCAGAGCGGGAACGGGCATAGCTGCGATAGGAGGGGGAGGAGGGCATTTCCTGCCCTTGATCGTTATGTTCTTGTCGCCGTCGGTAAGGGATATTTCGGAGAGCTCCTTTTCGCTTACCATATCAGCGAGCTTTTCTATCATACTGAGGTCAAATGAACCCCATATCTTTTCCATTTCTTTCACTCCATAACAGAACTTTTCCGGACAGGCTGCTGCCTGTCGGGAGCATTGCGGTCTTCAGCGGATCGCCTGTGCTGTCGGTCACACTTTTTTCAGGCATATGGTGGCATTATGGCCGCCGAAGCCCAGGTTGTTGGAAAGTGCTGCCTTGACTGTCATCTCACGGTTGCCGTTCACGCAGTAATCAAGATCACATTCGGGATCAGGAGTGGTGTAGCCCACTGTGCGGTGAACTATGTCATTCTTCACGGAGAGGGCGGTAACGATGGCCTCTACACCGCCTGCTGCACCGAGAAGGTGGCCTGTCATGGATTTTGTTGAGTTGATAACGACCTTCTGTGCATGGTCGCCCAGTGCCTTCTTGATGGCTATGGTCTCATAAAGGTCGTTGAGATGTGTGGAAGTGCCGTGTGCGTTTATGTAGCTTATATCCTCGGCTTTGAGCCCTGCTTCGGTATATGCCATCTTCATGGCATGAGCTGCAGCATCGCCTGTGGGGGAGGGGCTGGTCATGTGATAG
Source organism: Oscillospiraceae bacterium (assembly GCA_017394475.1). Taxonomy (GTDB): domain Bacteria; phylum Bacillota; class Clostridia; order Oscillospirales; family Ruminococcaceae; genus Huintestinicola. The sequence goes on from JAFPYQ010000168.1 coordinate 5,392, forward strand.
GCATCGCCTGTGGCGCCGTAGCCCGCTATCTCCGCATAGATCCTGGCACCTCTTGCAAGGGCGTGGTCAAGGCGTTCGAGGACCAGCATACCGCTGCCTTCGCCCATGACGAAGCCGTTTCTTTCAAGGTCGAAGGGTATGGAGCATCTTGCGGGGTCATCGCTCCTTGACAGTGCCTTCATGTTGTTGAAGCCTGCAAGGGCAAATTCGCTGAGGCAGGATTCCGCACCGCCTGCGATACATACATCCAGGTAGCCGTCCTTTATCTTGCGGAAAGCCTCGCCTATGGCATGGGTGGCACTGCTGCAGGCAGTGGTGGTGCAAAGATTGTCGCCGTTCAGGTGGATGTTCTTCACGGCTGCGGCTTTCATAGCCACCGTACCTGCAGCCATATTGCCTATGGTCATGGGGATGTAGAAGACAGATATCCTGTCCGGGCCTTTTTCATGATATTTTATCGTTTCGCTGGTGGTGAGCTCTAAGTCGCCGATGCCGACACCGCAGATAACGCCTGCACGGTAGGGGTCGATATCCGCAAAGTCCGTGCCCGCATCCTCTATGGCGTCAAGAGCCGCGGTCACAGCGAACTGTGTGAATCTTGATGTGCGGCGCTCTTCCTTTTTGTCAAAATACTTTGCAGGATCAAATTCATTTACGATACCTGCAAGCTTTACGGAAAAATCGGGTCTTACCCTGTCGGATAAGGAGGAAAATCCGAGCTTGCCTGCAAGGATATTATCCCATAAGCAGCCAACAGAATTGCCGAGAGGGGAAACTACGCCCATTCCCGTAATAACAACACGTTCCATATTCTTATAAAATCCTTCTATTTTACTTAAAACTTTACTGTCCTAACGGGTGATGTCAGATGCTGAGCCCGCCTGCTATCTCTATTACCTGCCCTGTAACATAGGATGAATCCTCGGATGCAAGGAAGGATACGACGGAGGCGATCTCCTCGGGCTCACCATAGCGCTTCATGGCGATGCGGGAGAGCATTGCAGCCTTCTGCTCATCGGTGAGCTTGTCGGTCATAGGTGTGTGGATAAAGCCGGGAGCCACCGCATTGCAGGTGATGCCCCTTGAGCCGTATTCTTTTGCAACGGTCTTGGTCATGCCAATTATGGCAGCCTTGGATGCGGAATAGTTCACCTGGCCGGGATTGCCGTATACACCTACTACTGATGCAAGGTTTATGATGTGACCGTGCTTCTGCTTGCGCATGATCTCGCAGACGTTCTTCATCATATTGAATACGCTCTTCTGGTTTACGGATATGACCAGATCATACTGTTCCTCGGTCATCCTTGCCATAAGGCCGTCACGGGTGATGCCCGCATTGTTCACGAGCACATCTATCGTGTCGAAACGCTCCTTTACTGCCTTTACCATTTCCTCGCAGGCAGCGTACTTTGAAACATCGGCACAGAATACCTCTGCCTCAACGCCCTTTGCGCGTATTTTTTCAACGATGTCGTTGTTCTCGAAGCAGCCTTCGTTTATATCGTTGAATGCGATATTGAATCCGTCGGATGCGAGCCTTTCGGCTATCGCTGCGCCTATGCCCCTTGCGGAGCCGGTTATCAGTGCTGTTGCCATATCATTACCTCATTATCAGAATTCTTTTCCGAGCAGCTTTCCTGCGCCGCTCATGATATCATCTACTATTTCCCTGACGGGCTTAACTTCCTTTATCATGCCCGCGATAAGTCCGCAGAGCAGAGAGCCTTCATCAAGGTTGCCGTCTACCACTGCCTTGCGCAGCGACCCTACTGTGAGAGCCTCGAAATCCTCCGGGGGAGCGGCGTTCTTTTCCATTTCCTGCAGCTTCTTGGTGTACTTGGACTTGATGCATCGGCAGGGTGAGCCCGAATAAAAGCCCGTTATGGCATTATCGGTATCCTTTGCCTTTACCACTGCATTCTTGTAGTTCTCGTGTATCTTGCACTCCTCGGATGCAAGGAAACGGGTGCCTATCTGCACGCCGTCCGCACCGAGCATGAATGCCGCTGCCACGCCTCTGCCGTCTGCAATGCCGCCTGCTGCGATAACAGGGACATCAGCGCCTACTGCATCGACTATCTGCGGAACAAGGCACATGGTGGTGTTCTGACCGATATGTCCGCCGGACTCCGTGCCTTCTGCGATGACCGCATCAGCGCCGGCCTTCACGAGCCTTCTTGCAAGGGCTACCGAGGGGACTACGGGGATCACCTTTATCCCTGCCTCTTTCCACGCGGGGACGTACACGCCCGGGTTGCCCGCACCTGTGGTGACGAAGGATACCCCCTCGTCTACGACGAGCTGAGCCAGATCCTCTGCATTGGGGGACATGAGCATGATGTTCACGCCGAAGGGCTTGTCTGTCAGGGACTTGCATTTGCGTATCTCATCACGGAGATAGTCTATCGGTGCGGAACCGCCTGCGATTATGCCGGCACCGCCCGCATTGGAGACTGCAGAAGCCAGTGTGCTCTCTGCGATCCATGCCATACCGCCCTGCAAAAGCGGATATCTTATCCCGAGAAGTTTTGTTACTCTGTTTTCCATTGTTCTTACCTTTATCAGTATTTGAATATTGCAGCACCCATAGTAAGTCCTGCGCCGAATCCCACAACGCAGACTGTCATGCCCTTCTTTACCGCGCCTGCGGTCACCGCCTCATGGAGAGCGATGGGGATGGATGCACTTGATGTGTTGCCGGTGTGGTCTATGGTGGTGAAGATCTTTTCCATAGGCAGCTTGAGGTTCTTGGCAGCTGTTTCGATGATCCTGATATTTGCCTGATGAGGGATCATGATGTCGATATCGTCGATGGTGAGGTGGAGCTTGTCGAGCACCTTGTTCACAGCAGTGGGCATTGCCTTTACGGCGAACTTGTAGACCTCCTTGCCGTTCTGGACAAGAACGCCTACGGGTGCATCGGGCTCGGTATCATCGGGAGGATAATCCCCGTCCTTTTCAAAGGGATTGGGCACCTGACCTATCTTTGCGTACAGATATTTCATGCCGCAGCCGTCTGAGCCTATCCAGCTCGAGAACATGTCATCAGAGCGCTCGAGCACCACTGCAGCCGCACCGTCGGCAAAAAGGATACATGATGCGCGGTCGGTGAAATCCGTGATATAGGAAAGGTTCTCGTTGGCCACCACAAGGATGTATTTCAGGTCGGGATCGGTGAGGAAATATCTGTGAGCAATGTCGAGAGAATAGACAAATCCCGAGCAGGCTGCGGAGATATCGAATGCTGCCGCATTCTTAGCCCCTATCTCACGCTGTATGATGCAGCCTGTGGAGGGGGTGAAGAAATCGCCCGAAACGGTGGAGTCCAGTATAAGCCCGATATCCAGCGGGTCGATGCCCGCCTTTTCGATAGCCTGCTTTGCAGCCATCGTTCCCATGTACCATGTGGGTTCACCGTCGGAAAAACGGCGGCTGGATATGCCCGTTCTTGATGATATCCATTCATCGTTGGTATCTATTATGGTCGCCAGATCATCATTGGTGATCTTCAGCTTCGGAGTGTAGCACCCCGTTGAAAGAATATTAATCCCCATTATTATGCTCCATATATGGTTTTTCCCCGTTAATGCTGCTTCGGGGACTTTCGGGACAACAGGTCCCGTATATCTTGATTTTTTTTTCGTGATGTGATATAATCTATAAATATCATACACACATACCTCATTATATTTTACTACATTTTGAGGGTGTTTGTCAAGAGTTTTTTGATGCTGCGGGCAGTACAGCGTGTCTGTCGGCGGCCGTAAGGAGCAGTTATGAAAAGAGTTATAATGTTTTCGGGACAGGGTTCACAGGCAGAGGGCATGGGTGTCTCCCTTGCCGGGAATTCCGCAAAGGCAAAAGAGGTGTTTGACACCGCATCACAGATACTGGGCTTCGACCTCCTCGATAAGTGTGCCAATGCCCCTGCAGAGGAGCTGGCAAAGACAGTCATCGCCCAGCCTGCCATCATGGCGGTGTCCCTTGCGGGTGCCTGTGCTCTGCTTGAAAAGGGGATAGAGGCAACGGCTGCTGTGGGTCATTCCTTAGGTGAATATGCTGCACTGGTCTACACGGGCATCGTGAGTCTTGAAGATGGCTTCAGGCTGATAAAGGCAAGGAGCGAGGCTATGCAGAAGGCTGCGGACAGCAGTGACGGCGTGATGTATGCCATCATCGGCAAGACCGCAGAGGAGATAGAGGCTGTATGCGAAAAGACCGGGGGCTATGTGCTCCCTGTCAACTATAACTCCGCCGTACAGACCGTTATCGCAGGTGAGGCAGAGCCCGCAAAGGCAGCTGCGGATGCCCTGGCAGAAGCGGGTGCAAG
>JAFPYQ010000169.1 GCA_017394475.1 Oscillospiraceae bacterium
CAGTATACATCGGGAACAACAGGCTTCCCAAAGGGCGTTATGCTCACACATTACAATATAGTCAACGACGGCAAATCCATCGGCGACGGCATGGATCTTTCCACCGCCGACAGGATGATGATACAGGTACCCATGTTCCACTGCTTCGGCATGGTGCTGGCTATGACAGCCACTATGACCCACGGCGGAACGATACTGCCCATACCCTATTTCTCGCCGAAATCCTCCCTTGCCTGCATAAATAACGAGCATATCACCGCATTCCACGGTGTTCCCACGATGTTTATCGCAATGCTTTCTCACGAGGATTTCCCCAAGACCGATTTTTCCTACATGAGAACAGGTATCATGGCAGGAAGTCCCTGCCCTATCGCTGTAATGCGCGATGTGGTGGACAGGATGCACATGCCCGAAATAGTTATAGTTTACGGGCAGACAGAGGCATCACCCGGATGCACTATGAGCCGCACCACAGATTCCCTTGAAGTTCGTGTTACCACAGTCGGTCGTGCATTCCCCGAAGTAGAGTGCAAGATAGTCGATCCCGAAACAGGGGAGGACTGCCCCGATGAAGTGATAGGCGAGTTCGTGGCAAGGGGCTACAATATCATGAAGGGCTATTACAAAATGCCCAAGGCTACAGCATCCGCCATAGACAAGGATGGCTGGCTCCACACAGGCGACCTTGCCTGCCGCACTCCCGAAGGAAATTATCGTATCACAGGACGACTCAAGGATATGATAATCCGCGGCGGTGAGAATATATATCCCAAGGAGATCGAAGAATTCATATACACCCACCCGAAGGTATCCGATGTTCAGGTCATCGGTGTTCCCGACAAGGCAATGGGTGAGGAGATCATGGCTTGCATAATCCTCAAGGAAGACGAAGAAATGACCGTTGAGGAAATGAAGAAATATGTGCTCGACCACATGGCAAAGCACAAGGTCCCCAAGTATATAGAGTTTGTTGACTCCTTCCCCATGAATGATGCGGGTAAGATACAGAAGTATAAGATGAGAGAAATGGCTGTAGAAAAGCTGGGTCTCCAGGCTGACGCTTCCATCGAGACCGCATGATCATACAGCATATCCATCAGGGCAGTATCGTCACTGCCCTGATTTTGGAACATACACATATGTAAAGGTAATGGATATGGAATTCTATGATGTTGTGAACAGCAGGAAAACTGTCCGTGATCTCACAGATGAAGCTATACCGGATGATGTCCTGAAAAGGATCTTATCCGCTGCATTCAAGGCACCTACAAATGACCATCTGCGGGACTGGCACTTTATCATAGTGACAGATAAAAAAGTCGCTGCGAAACTGCTTGAACTCATCCCGAAGGGGATATCCCCGGAGGATATGGATGCGCTTATCAAAGACTGGGACCTGAATGACCACCTGCAGCAGGAATGCTACCGCAGTGCTGTACCAAAACAGTACAGGATGCTTTTTTGCGCCTCTGCCATCATCATCCCTCTGTTAAAAGAGAAGACAGATATACTCCATCCTGGGAATGTTTCCCATCTCAACGGCTTTGCATCTATATGGTGCAGTATCGAGAACCTTTTCCTTGCTGCCACCGCAGAAGGATATGGCTGCAATCTCAGGATACCGCTGGGAAATGAGGCAGAACACGCCAAGGAAGTCCTTGAGTTTCCCGACGGGTATTTTATGCCTTGCTTTATCGGCATAGGAAAGCCATCGGATGAAAATGCGCCCATAAAGCAAAAAGAGATCGACATAGACGAACGTATCCACCTGAACAGATTCTGATAACACACTATCAACATAAGAAGAAGGACACAATGGAACATATAATAGATACTCACTGCCATATCTACCCCGAGGCTATCGCCCAGAGGGCTGTGAACGGCATTGATACATTCTACGAAGGGCTTCCCGAGGAGCATTTTGACGGGACCAGGGCTACTCTGCTCAAAAACGGCTCCATGGCGGGAGTAGATCACTATATAGTATTTTCCGTGGCAACAAAAGCGACCCAGGTCAAGAGCATAAATGAATTCATCGCAAATGAGGTAAAGAACTCCGACGGGAAATTCACGGGCCTTGGCACTCTCCACCTTGACAGCGAGGATCAGGAGGCTGATCTTGCTCACCTTATAGAGCTTGGTCTAAAAGGCGTAAAGCTCCATCCCGATGTCCAGGATTTCGTTATTGATGAACCCCGTGCGATGCATATATTTGAAATGTGTGAGGACAAGGGACTTCCCGTATATGTCCATACAGGGGATTTCCGTTATGACAGGTCAAATCCCAACCGCACGGTCAATGTGCTCAAAGCCTTTCCAAAGCTGAAATTCGTAGGCCCTCACTTCGGCGGATGGAGCGTATGGCCGGAGGCAAGGCGTCTTCTGCCGGAATATCCCAATATCATGGTGGATACATCATCCTGCTTTTACTGGATCAGCAAGGAATTCTCCCGCGACCTTATAAAGGCATTCGGTTCCGAGCGCATCATGTTCGGAACGGATTATCCCATGTGGGATCACGCAAAGGAGATAGACAGAGTTCTTCTCCTGGGACTTGATGACAACGATCTTGAAAACATCATGTGGCGCAGCTGTGCAAAGCTCCTTGACATAAAGCTCTGATACATCGCATAATGCAAATAGCATTGCCCTTGCAGGGCTTTAAAATACTGCGGAGGAAAAAGAATGTCTGAAATAAACTATGTTACCATGGACGGCAACGAAGCGGCGGCGTATATAGCATACGCATTTACCGAAGTTGCTGCTATATACCCCATCACACCGTCATCACCCATGGCAGGAAAGACAGATGTATGGTCTGCACAGGGCAAAAAGAACATATTCAGCCAGACTGTCCGTCTTGTGGAGATGCAGGCTGAATCAGGCGCCATAGCCGCTGTTCACGGGGCAGCCGAAACAGGCGCCCTTGCCACGAGCTACACATCCTCACAGGGACTTATGCTGATGATACCCACTATGTACCGTATAGCAGGCGAACGTCATCCTGCCGTGCTCCACGTTGCTGCCCGTACAGTAGGTACTCATGCGCTGTCGATCTTCGGCGACCATTCCGATGTATACGCTTGCCGCCAGACAGGATGGGGCATGATAGCCACTTCATCCGTTCAGGAGGTAATGGATCTTGCGGGCGTGGCTCATCTTTCTGCAATAAAGGGAAGAGTTCCCTTCATGCACTTCTTTGACGGCTTCCGCACGTCCCATGAGATAACCAAGGTGAGAAAGATATCCTATGATGATCTTGCCGCTATGCTCGATACCGATGCCCTTGACAGATTCAGGGCTCATGCGCTCAATCCCGAGCATCCCATGATACGCGCCACAGTACAGAATTCCGATATATATTTCCAGGTGCGTGAGGCTAATAACACCGATTATGCTGTTCTCCCCGACATAGTTGAGGAGCAGATGGAAAAGATAAACAAGGTCACAGGCAAGAACTACCATGTGTTCAATTACTATGGCGCTCCCGATGCAGAGCGTGTGATCGTTGCCATGGGCTCGGTCTCCACCTGTATCGAAGAAGTTGTGGATCATCTCAACGCAAAGGGAGAAAAGGTAGGCTTTATACAGGTACACCTGTTCAGACCCTTTGATATAAAGCGCTTTACTGATGCAATACCCGATACCTGCAAGGCAATAGCCGTGCTTGACCGCACAAAGGAAATGGGAAGTGCAGGCGAGCCCCTTTATCAGGATGTACGCACCGCACTTTTCGGAAGAGCTGATATCAAGGTAGTAGGGGGGCGCTATGGCCTTTCATCAAAGGATACCACTCCAGCACAGATCGCTGCAGCATTTGAGAACCTCAAAAAGGAAGCACCTGTCAACAGTTTCACTATCGGTATAAATGACGATGTGACACATCTTTCTCTCCCCGAAGGTGATGCTCTCTATTTCAATGAAGGCGGAGTAGTGAGCTGTAAATTCTGGGGTCTCGGTGGTGACGGCACCGTAGGTGCAAATCATGACACTGTTGATATTATAAACTCCCACACATCAAAATTCGCACAGGCATATTTTGAATATGATGCGAAGAAGAGCTTTGGTGTTACAAAATCTCACCTGAGATTCGGTGATCTGCCGATACGCTCATCTTATTTCGTAAAGCAGGCGGATTTCCTTGCCTGTCATGCTCCCACATATATCGAGAGTTATGACATCGCAGAAGAAGTAAAACCCGGAGGGACACTGCTCCTCAACTGTTCATGGGACAAAGAGGGACTCGAAGAGCACCTTCCCGCAAAGGAAAAGAGATATATCGCACAGAACGGCATAAAGCTCTATGTGATCGATGCTATAGCCATCGCTGAAAAGCTGGGACTTGGCAGGCACACCAATATGGTGCTGCAGTCTGCATTCTTCAATCTCATGCCTGTTATCCCCGTGGATGAATCTATCGGCTATATGAAAGAGGCGTGCAAAAAGCGTTTCTTTGCCAAGGGCGAGGATGTGGTGAACAAAAACCTTGCTGCCATAGATGCAGGTGCAGAAGGGCTTGTCAAGATCGATATACCCGATTCCTGGGCAACTGCACAGGATGCTCCCGCTGTCCGCAGGAACGTTCCCGCAGTGGTCACCGATATACTCGCTCCTATAAACGCGCAGAAGGGGGATGACCTTCCTGTAAGCGCCTTCAAAGGTTATGAAGACGGCGTTATGGATATGGGTCTTACCGCTTATGAAAAGCGCGGGATAGCTACATTCGTACCTGTGTGGGATCCCGATAAATGCTTACAGTGTAATAAATGCTCCTATGTATGTCCCCATGCGGTCATCCGTCCCTATCTGCTGAATGATACGGAAGCAAAGAATGCACCGACAGGTATGCTCATGACGGCTGCTAAGGGCAAACAGGCAGAGGGTATGCAGTACAGCCTGCAGGTATCTGCTGCGGACTGCACAGACTGCGGTTCCTGCGTAAATGTATGTCCTGCTAAGGAAAAAGCCATATCTATGGTACCCTATGAACAGGCACGGGGCAGAAATGATATATGGGAATATGCTCTTTCCCTTTCTGACAAGGGTGATGTCTTTGATCCCTACACTGTAAAGGGCAGTCAGTTCAGGCAGCCGCTTCTGGAATTTTCCGCTGCCTGTGCGGGATGCGGAGAAACACCTTACGCAAAGCTGCTGACTCAGCTCTTCGGTGACCGCGTTTACTGGGCAAATGCAACAGGATGCTCACAGGCATGGGGTTCGGCTATGCCCGGCATACCATACACTGTAAACAAATGCGGTCATGGTGTTGCATGGACAAACTCACTGTTTGAGAACAATGCTGAATTTTCTCTCGGTATGGTGCTCTCTGTCCGTCAGCAGCGCGAGGCTCAGAAAATGCGCATCACCGAATACCGCAGCGTATGTACGGATGAAAGCGTTATTTCTGCCATAGACAAATGGATGGATACATACGATGATATAGAGCTTTCAAGGGCTGCATCCGATGAGCTCATCAAGGTGCTTTCCGCTCATCCCGATGAAAAGGCGCAGATCATACTCCGCTACAAGGATCAGCTTGCAGCAAAGACATTCTGGATGTTCGGCGGTGACGGCTGGGCCTATGATATAGGCTTCGGCGGCCTTGACCACGTTGTAGCCAGCGGCGAGGATATAAACGTCCTTGTAGTGGATACGGAAATATACTCCAATACAGGCGGACAGTCCTCCAAAGCTACTCAGCTTGGTGCAGTGGCACAGTTTGCGGCAGCGGGCAAGAACCGTCCCAAAAAGGATCTGGGTGCTATGCTCATGACCTATGGGAATGTTTATGTAGCTTCTGTTGCTATGGGTGCGGACAATGCACAGCTCATCAGGGCAATAAAAGAGGCGGTTGCCTTCAAGGGTCCCAGCATCATCATCGCTTATGCGCCCTGCCAGTCCCACGGACTGCGCTGCGGTATGGCAAAGGTACAGGA
>JAFPYQ010000170.1 GCA_017394475.1 Oscillospiraceae bacterium
AAATTGCCGGAAATTTTTGTCTAAAAAGACGAACAAGAACAGTCGGAAGCTTGTTTTCTGCCGGACAGGGGGATGCACATCGGGAGAATGAGATGAGAAAAAACGGGTCGGGACAGGATGAACTCGCAGAAAAATCGACAGATCACGGGATGAAAGATACATAATATAAAGTATATGGGAGATAAAAAGAGGAGTTTTTACGGATGGCCGATCAAATAAATTTATGGTTTTTTATATATCCGGTATGATGGTCCGGAAAATCCCGCCCTGACAGTTATCAACAGCTTATTTTGTACATAAACACGAAAATATGAATTTATCAACCATATTTAGTAACAATAAAATTAACAAAAATCCGTTAAAATTAATATAAAATGCTTTCTGTTTTTGTACAACACCAATAAAATTAGTTATAATAAACAAATAAAACGAGGTTTTGGAAAGCTAAATATTCTAAAAAATAGAAAATTGCTCAAATACCCCCAAACGGCAAATTTTTCAATTGACTAATGGCCGGATATGAGTTATAATAAACAATAGCAGGTCCGCACCTGATTTGGACGGACAGCTCGTATCAAACGTGTAGTTATCTACTTTTCATTAGGAGAGAAAATTATGTGTGTTAATGATGTAACGGTTCAGAATCAGGTTGGTTTGCACGCTCGTCCTGCTACTTTTTTCATCCAGAAAGCTAACGAGTTCAAGTCTTCCATCTGGATCGAAAAGGAAGAAAGAAGAGTAAACGCAAAGAGCCTTCTCGGTATCCTTTCACTCGGTATCGTAGGCGGCACTTCAATAAGGATCATTGCTGACGGCTCTGACGAGAAAGAGGCTGTAAAGGCTCTCATGGATCTCGTGGACAGCGGCTTCTCAGAGGAAGCAAGATAAATCCGAAGATGCAGTTTTTGCAAGGAGTACAGAAATGTACTCCTTATACTATATCCGGACACTGCTTATATCGGCATGATGTATGATTGCAGGCGGCTCTGCGGTCTGTACCGACTCGCCGGCTATGACTTTGAGAACTTGTGATTTTCACCGTATTTTCACAGTGAGATTTGGCAAAATGGCATAAAATTAACATTTTCTTAACAACTTTTTGTTGGAAATATGGTAAAATATATTGTGATTTGTTTTTAAAGGTATTATCACCCGAACGTGATATCCTGCGGCTCTATGCCGTGTATTCATCCGCAGATATGCAAGCAGGGAGAGAGAGCATGGCGCTGCCGTGCTGTACGCCCTTGCATAAAGGAGTGGCTCAAAATGTCAAACAGATTGTTCCAGGGACTTATCCACCAGCTCAGAGATACTATGGACTGTGTGATAGGCGTAGTTGATTCCACGGGCACTATAATCGCCTGCAGTGAATTATCCAAGATAGGTACGGCAAATGAATTTGTCACGATGGATCTCAATGATACTCATGACACGTTTATCCGTGACGGTTATACATACAAGTCGTTCGGCTCTCACATCAAGCCCGATTATGCAGTATTTGTAGACGGCGTTGATGAGACTGCCGCTAAATATGCCAACATCATGGCGATCACACTTTCGAGCATCAAGCAGTATTATGATGAGAAGTATGACCGCAACAACTTCATCAAGAATGTGGTTCTTGACAATGTACTGCCCGGCGATATCGTCGTAAAGGCAAGGGAGCTCCATTTCTCCGCCGATGTGACAAGGGCGGTGCTCCTCATCCGTGTGGTATCCTCCGGCAACGGCGGCGAGGTATCCGCTTATGATGTGGTACAGAACCTCTTCCCCGACAAGACCAAGGATTTCGTGTTCAATATAACAGAATCCGATATCGTGCTCGTCAAGGAAGTAAAGCCCAGCACAGAGAGCAAGGACCTCGAAAAGCTGGCAAGGAGCATTTCCGATACGCTTTCCGGTGAATTCTATACAAGAGTCACCATCGGCATAGGCACACCTATCGTAGGTGTAAAGGATCTTGCAAGATCCTTCAAGGAAGCTCAGACCTCCCTTGAAGTAGGCAAGGTATTCGATACCGAAAAGACCATAGTTTCCTATGATAATCTTGGTATCGCAAGGCTCATCTACCATCTTCCCACAACTCTCTGCGAGACGTTCCTTGCAGAAGTGTTCAAGAAGAACTCCATTGAGTCCCTTGACCATGAAACACTGTTCACGATACAGAAGTTCTTCGAGAACTCCCTCAACGTGTCCGAGACATCAAGAAAGCTCTTTGTACACAGAAATACCCTTGTGTACAGACTTGAAAAGATAAAGAAACTCACAGGGCTCGATCTGCGTGAATTCGATCATGCTATCGTCTTCAAGATCGCTCTCATGGTCAAGAAATATCTTTCATCCAACCCGACAAAATTCTGATGCGAAGGTAAGGCAGGGGAATGGATGCAAGCACTTATCCCCTGCATTGATGATATGATAGATATAGAACATGTTTCGGTAACATACGGCGAGACAGCCGCCCTGCGCGATGTTTCGCTGAGAATAGACGACGGCGAATTTGCATTTGTAGTAGGTGAGAACGGCGCCGGCAAGAGTACCCTTATCAAGCTGCTGATACGCGAGGTCATGGCAGATGATATCAGGGATCCCGAACCGCATATCACCGTGAACGGTTATGATCTTATCGAGCTGCGCCAGAGGGATGTTCCCACGCTGCGCCGCACGATAGGCTTTGTGTTCCAGGATTTCAAGCTGATAAACACCATGAATGTCTTTGATAATGTGGCGTTTGTCCTGCGCTCGATAGATGCACCTACAAAGTATATACGCAAAAGGGTCCCTCAGGTCATAGGCCTTATGGGGCTTGGCAGCAAGATAAACCAGTATCCCGACGAGCTTTCGGGCGGTGAGCAGCAGCGTGTTGCCATCGCAAGGGCGCTTGTGAACAATCCTCAGCTCATAATCGCCGATGAGCCTACGGGAAATCTTGACCCGAGAGCCAAGATAGAGACGATGAAGCTGCTCAAGGAGATAAATGACAAGGGCACTACCGTTATGGTGGTAACTCATGAGCATGATCTTGTAAAGCGATTCGGGGGCAGGCTCATCAACATCAAAGAGGGCGTTATCGCATACGACGGTATGATATGATGGCGCTTTGACAAGGAGCATTCTTTTATATAATGAGATTAAGCAGCTTAGGCTATCTTATTAAACAGGGTGCCGGCAACATCTGGCACAACAGGATAATATCACTTGCCTCATTCTGCATCATGACCGTATCACTCCTTCTGATAGGCTTTACGGTCATCTTTTCGGCGAATATTGATATGTTTGTCAGCAGTGTTGAGAACAAGAATGAGGTCATAATTTACATAAAGGACGGCACTTCCGAGGAGGATATAGATATACTGGGCGATAAGCTCAAAAGCACTGCCAATGTGGCATCGGTATATTTCTATTCCAAGGAAGAGGCTTTCGAAGACATCAAGAAGGATATGACAGATGCGGAGGAGATCTTCAGCTATTTGGGCGATGAGAGCCCCCTCCCCGACTCATACAGGATAAAGATAGCGGATATAGACAATATGAGCCCTACGCTCATAGCAATAGAAAAATACGATAATATCGAAAAGGTCAAGGCACCCATTGATTTTGTAAATGTGCTCACAGGCCTCAATACCATGATAACCGTGGTATGCTCTGTGATACTCGTTGCTCTTATCGTGGTAAGCTTTGTTATCATATCAAACACCACAAGGGCAAGTGTGGATATGCGCAAGCGTGAGATCCACATAATGAAATTCGTTGGTGCCACAAACACATTCATAAAGATCCCGTTCTTCTTTGAGGGACTTATGCTGGGACTCCTGGCGGGGCTGGCATCATATCTGCTCACCTGGGCAGGCTATGATTCACTGCTCTCAGTCCTCTCATCAGAGACCACAGTGTTCAAAGCCATGGGCATAAGCGGATTTATCCCCTTTGCCAGGTTCTCACTGTACGCATTTCTGGGCTATATTGCGGTAGGTGCTGTGATAAGCTCCATAGGAACGGTGCTTTCCACAAGAAAGTATGTAAAGGTGTGATCTGATTTGGAAATTAAGGCAGCCTTGATAAAGGGCGGCAGGATAACCGGAAAAGGGCGGCTGCTTCGCCGTGTTTCCGCTGTCGCTCTCGCAGGCATCATCACATTGTCTTTTACAAATATCGGCTGTGTACCCGTTGCGAATGCAGACTATGCATCCCAGATAAGCGAGCTTGAAGAAAAGCAGGCTAAGCTCTCCGCCGAAAGGCAGGAGCTCGAAGCACTTCTCGCCGAGTATGAGCAGGGCGTACAGGAAAATGCCGATTATATGGATCTCTACGACCGCAAGATGAGAAAGCAGGAAGAGGAGATCCTCAATGTCAAGGAGCAGATATCCGTCCTCAATGCGTCCATAGCGCAGACAGGCAAGGAGATAGATGCGAAAAAGGCAGAGATAGACAGGGACATCGTGGAATTCAAACAGAGACTGCGCACGATATATATGGACGGCAATGACAGCATCGCTTCCATGCTCGTGGGTTCTGTGGATTTCTATGATATCCTCATGAGATCCGAACTCGTAGAGCGTGTTTCGCGCCACGACAAGGAAATGATAGATTCGCTGAATCAGAAGATAACAGCACTCAATTCCGAAAAGGCACTTCTTGAGACCTCCATAACCACTCTGCAGGAAAAGCGGTCGGAAGCCGAGGCTATACTTTCCGATCTTAAGGCGACCTATGATAACCATTCCGAAATGAAGGCATGGTATGAGGCTCGCATAGATGCAGAACAAAGCAAGACCGATGAGATGAGAGCCCAGGAGCAGGAATATGAAGACGAGCTCCAGCAGTTCATCCGTGCCCAGCAGGAGGAAAATGACAGGATACGCGAGGAAGAAGAACGTGTCCGTCGTGCAGAGCGTGAAGAACGTGAGCGCGCAGAGCGTGAGAAGCGCGAGCAGGAGGAAGCGGAACGCAAGGCCTATGAGGCTGAGCAGAACCGCCTGAGAAATGAGCGCCTCCAGAAGCAGGCAGAGCAGGAAGAAGCAGACAAGATAGCAGAAGAACAGCGCAGGCAGAATATCATAGATGCAGCAGAGGAGCAGAGAGAGCGCGATGCCGCAAATGCCGGGGTCACAGTTGAATATGTAGATGACGGCGTAAACTACGGTGACGGCTATGATGCTCAGTTTGACAGGCGCAGGGAAGAGGAAAACAAGCACTTTGACGATAACTTCAACGATGTGGATGATTTCCGCCGCACCG
>JAFPYQ010000016.1 GCA_017394475.1 Oscillospiraceae bacterium
GATCTGCATCATAGCCGTATCCTTCAACAGACTCTATCATATTCTTTATGTTCTGATCGTCATATTCTTCAATGCTCGGGTCAAAGAAGTAGAACACAACAGGTTTTTCTGCCGCAAGCCCGGACATGGTATGTGTAGCGCCTTCCCCATCCAGCAGCGTAAGGTCGGGCACATCTTGGATAAGAAAATCATCAAGAGTGAGGGTAATGTCAATATTGCCATTCTTAAGATCAAGGTAATGTGCATATACATCGTTGAATCCATCATAATCCCCTGCTGACATGACATCGATGAACTTTTTCAGATCCGCTTCCGCCTGGAAGGTTATCCTCAGAGAGCCCCTGATCTCGCCGTTCTCATCATAGAAAAGCGTAACGGGCACACCGCGGAGACCCAGCTCCTCGTCCTGTCTTACATCCCCCGAGGTATAGTAATAGACAGGGAATGTATAGTCATTGTATTCAAGGAATTTCTCCACATCCTCCTGCTTCTCGTAGTCATCTATCATGATAAACTGGATATCATCGCCGTATTCCTTGTAGCATTTCTCATAGTAGGGCAGTTCATGAAGGCACGGAGGGCACCATGTAGCCCAGAAATTCACGATGGCGGGCTTTCCTTTTATGAACTCCGACAAGAGCTTCTCCTCGCCGCTGCTGTTCGTCACCTTGAAATCCTTGAGTTCGGTGAGCACAAGCTCCTCCATACCCTTACCATCGCCGGCTTCTGCAGTCTCCTGTGTGCTCTGCTCTGTCTGCGCTTCGGTGGCGGTATCCGCAGAGCTTGCAGAAGTGACTGCTTCGGTCTGTACAGTCGTTGCAGCAGTCTCCGTTGCGGTCTCCTTCGGGGTATCCTTATTTGCACAGCTGCTCATCGCTAAGATCATCACCGCTGCAACAGCGGCCTTATATATTCTTTTATCCATTTTATTCACCTTTCTTCGGGCCGTATCGATCCTCCGCACTTTGCACACGATACGGATGCTGAGAGCTTACCGTCATCGGAAACATCTGTTATGATTATACCATATATCATCCGATAATTCAACCACAAGTAATTTACATATCGTAAAAAAGTCCGTCATTTATAAAAGTATGCACATCACGCATACACAAGTATAAAATATAAGCATTTTACATATCAGGATCATTGTGATATAATAAAGACAAACAGCGATGATCACGGTTATCCGCCGCAGATCATCTTACCTGCAATAAATGATGGGAGGCATTCATTATGCTCGGCAATTTCAGTTATCACAATCCTACAAAGCTCTATTTCGGTGAAAATTCAATACAGAACCTCAAAGACGAACTGCTGCGATACGGCAAAAACGTTCTGTTTGTATACGGCGGAGGCTCAATAAAGAAAAACGGCATCTACGACGATATCATCACCATACTGGATCAATGCGGAAAGAATGTAACAGAAGTATCGGGCGTTATGCCGAATCCTACTGCAGAAAAGCTCCGTGAAGGTGTAAAAACGGCTAAGGAGCACAAAACAGATCTTATCCTTGCGGTAGGCGGCGGATCGGTCTGCGATTATTCAAAGGCGGTATCGGTGTCCGTACACTGTGACGATGATCCATGGGAAAAGTATTTTGCACGTTTTGAGGAACCCGACTGTGAGATAGTACCCGTGGGCTGTGTCCTTACTATGGCGGGTACAGGCTCTGAAATGAACGGCGGTTCTGTCATAACCAACCATGAACAGCACCTGAAAATAGGGCATGTATTCGGCGATGAGGTCATGCCGAAATTTTCCATCCTTGATCCCAAGTACACCATGACACTTCCGAAATATCAGATGTGCGCCGGCATATATGATATTTTCAATCACATCTGTGAGCAGTATTTCTCGGGCGAGGATGACAACACATCCGATTATATCAGCGAGGGACTGATGAGAGGACTTATCCATGCCTCCCGCATCGCGGTAAATGACCCGCAGGACTATGAAGCGCGTTCAAATATCATGTGGACTGCTACATGGGCACTCAACACACTGATCTCAAAGGGCAAATCCACCGACTGGATGGTCCACATGCTCGGACAGGCTGTAGGAGCATATACCGATGCCACCCACGGAATGACCCTCGCGGCAGTCTCATTGCCATATTATCGCTACATCATGCCCTATGGCTTGAAGAAGTTCGCAAGATTTGCCAAAGAAGTTTGGTGCATCCCTGCCGACGGCAAGACCGATGAACAGCTTGCAGCTCAGGGTCTTGATGCGATGGGAAGCTGGATGAAGGAGATAGGTCTTGTCATGAACATTTCCGAACTCGGCGCAACAGAAGATATGATCGAAGGCATCGCAGATGCTACCCTTATCCTTGAAGGCGGTTACAAGCTGCTTGACCGCAGCGAGATCGTAAAGATACTCACCGAAAGCATGAAGTAACGATCCAACGAACGGAGGCATATATGAACACGAAGATAGTCCAGACAGCAGGCAAAGATCAGCTGGGGAGCTTTGCGCCCGACTTTGCTCATTTCAATGATGATATCCTTTTCGGCGAGAACTGGAACAATACGGATATCAGTCTCAGGACCCGCTGTATCATAACAGTTGTGGCACTTATGGCGCAGGGCGTTACCGATAATTCCATACGCTATCATATCAGAAATGCAAAAGATCACAGTGTTTCCCGGAAGGAGATGGCAGCGATCATCACGCATACTGCATTCTACGCAGGATGGCCTCACGCATGGGCGGTGTTCGGTATCGCAAAAGAGGTCTATGGGGACAGCACTGCCGCATCGGATAAAGACAGTTTTCAGAATGAGATCATGTTCCCTGTCGGGGAGCCTAATCCATACGGCAAATACTTTGTGGGGCAAAGCTATCTGGCACAGGTATCCTCCGAACAGATACCCATATTCAATGTGACCTTTGAACCGGGCTGCCGAAACAACTGGCATATCCATCATGCAAAAAGCGGCGGCGGGCAGATGCTCATCTGCATCGGCGGAAATGGTTATTATCAGGAATGGGGAAAGGATGCAAGGAAGCTGAGCCCCGGCGATATCGTCAACATCCCCGCAAACGTGAAGCACTGGCACGGTGCGGCACCCGACAGCTGGTTTGCCCACCTTGCCATAGAGATACAAGGCGAGGACAGCAGTACAGAATGGTGCGAAGCGGTATCTGATGCAGATTACAGAAGCCTCGGATAATTTTCTGAAAAATATACCTGCGGTATACTTGATTTTTCCGTGATCATGTGCTATAATGTATTTGCCTGATAAGGCAGGAGCAGTCACACAGATGACTGTTGTCATGAAATTACGAAAGGAGCTGCCCCGGATGAAACTGTTCACTATTGTATTTCTGTATAGCGAGCATCATGAAGAGAGTTTCTATCACGAAAGTGAAGAAGCTCATATCGTGCTGCATACAGATAAGCGTAGTGGATGACCGTCAGGGACACTTTCTTTGTTTTGTCTCCATATAGATTTTGCACCGTCTGTATGCATTGCAGACGGTGTTTTTTCTGTCCCATGACCGATACAAAGAAAGGAGTTCACTTACAATGCCTATCATTGATGTGAAAGCAACGGGAAATAATATCAAGGACATAATAAAGTCCAAGGGATTCAAAATATCCGATGTACAGGCGAGGTGCGGCTTCAACACTCCTCAGGCCATCTTCAAATGGATGCGCGGGGATGCCGTCCCCACTATCGACAACCTTATAATCCTTGCGGATATGTTTGACACAACGATTGATAAAATAATAATCGTCACTCGTATATGACCGATACTGCGGATATCCCACGCCTTTCACCGTGCGGGGATACCCGCAATATGGTGGTCGTCGTCTAATGGCAGGACATCAGATCGTGGCTCTGAGAACGAAGGTTCGATCCCTTTCGATCACCCCACATAAACAAATCCACCCGAACGGTGATGGCAGCAGACCATATCCGCAACTTTTCCGCACTGATCTCGGTCAGTGCTTATCCGCCGATGATCATTCCCTGCCCGAACACACGGACAGGGAAGCATTAGTTTTATTATATCATTCCTCATTCGCCAGAAACAGCACTGAGAATACGTTCTTTTTCTGAATATCCGTCAGGGGCATGAGCTGTCCGTTTTCAAGCAGCTTTTCGATGACACGCGGGAGCATGATCATAGCACCCAGAATATTCGTATAGAACTCTCTGACAAGGCCGTGCATGTGGCGAGGATGCTTTTTCAGGTTGAAATCAATGAACTGCTTGTCCACATTTCTGCAAAGCATCTTTATCTCATCGGGAACGGTCATCTTATCATCGGGATAGGAATACAGGGCGCTGTTCAGCTTATCACAAGGCACTTTCACGATGACCGGCTGTACCCTGTCTTCATAGACATACCCCTTATCAACAAGGCGCTTATATTCTTCGGGCGCAAGGCTGTCCTTGCCGCGCTTTATGAACTTAGTAAGCCAGTCCCAGTCGGTATCAAGATTATCGCGCCAGCGTCCTTCCCTGTCCGCATAGCAGCAATCCACGGAAAGTGCTGCATTGTCGGAAAGCGGATCTCCGTTTATGCAGTCTCTTGTCATATCGCCGCAGCTCCAGTATTTGTCGGGGGCGGGTCTGCGGCTGTCATCGGCAACGCCTGCATAGGCAACGAAGCAGCCTCCGTCGGGACGTTCCACTGCATACCTGTTCACATCCGAACTGCTTATCCTGAGTTTCCTTATTGCCAGCATCACAAGGGTGTACTTAATGAAATTGATATCATCACCGTCACAGCTCATACCCCAATGATCCTCCGACTTTTCAAGGTCGGAAAATATCTTTGGTATGTATTTCTCTGCTATCGCCGCAGCAGCCTCATCAAGTATCCTGTCGCGTTCTTCGTCACCATCGGTATCGCGAAGATCACTTATCAGCATATTTGTACGGTACTTAGGATCTCTGGAATTATCCAGCTTATCAATAAAGCCGAAATCTGCCAGAGCCTGAAGCTGGTCAGCCACATACACCGACGGGACACCTATCTCGCGGGATATCTCCACAAGGGTGCGGGGCTCATGATAGCACGCCCATGCAATGTTCATCCTTATAGATGAATCAAAAATATCCGAAGTGTCGCCCTTGCTGCCTGTGTATCCGCTGTGTCCCACTTCCGCAAAATAAATGGGATTTATCTGAAGATCCTTTTCAATGTTCATATCTATACCCTCTCTTAATTTCTCTCTTGCATCAGACAAATGCCATTTTACCGTACCTGCGGATATTTCAAGCCTCTTTGCGATTTCGTTCACAGATATCTTATCATAGTAGAACATATATATGATAACTCTCTGCCTCCGTGAAAGATAGCCTATCTCGCGGCGAAGAATCTGTTTTATCCGTTCGTCATCATCGTCAGACTGTTCGGATGCGGCTATCTCCATAGTGCTTATATCCTCAAACTGCCTGCCCGTTTCAAGATTATGGACATATTTCGCCCATACGTTCCGTGATATACGGTAGACATATCCGTCGATATTTGCAATGTCAACAGGTTTAAGGAATGAACGGTACACCTCATAGATGATATCGGATGCAAGCTCCTGTGCCTGATCGATGTTTTTCACTTTATCAAGTGCGAACCCGAATATCTTATCGCGGTACTCAAATATTTTTAGTGTTAGTCTCAAAATGGGTAGATAGATTGACTTCGAGCGCGAAATGTGCTAAAATATATAAAACAGCAATAACCCGGTCGGGAGGTCTGATCATGACAACACACGAAAAAATTTGCGAAGAAAGCAAAGCGCTTAGC
>JAFPYQ010000171.1 GCA_017394475.1 Oscillospiraceae bacterium
CGATCTTCTACAGAACTTACCTATGTGCTGATTTTACAGCCTTGTTCCGAAAACTGAACACAGACCACTAAAAGCCAGATCAAAAAACCGACTTCTGAAAAAATAGCACCCGCGGTATGCGGATGCACAAACACTATATTCACTGTTCCTTCCAGAACCCGCCTTTATGGAAATTCTCATTTCCCAGCGGCTTTGCTGTGAGGCGGAACATCACGCATCCATCGGGACAGACGATGGTCTTGGTATACTTGCTGTCTCCGCCCAGGTTTTCGAGATCACCGCCGCTCCTTACAGCTTCCATAAGGGGGTAGAGCATCATCATGGTCTTTGAGCATATCCCTTCTTTGTTCTGATTGACAGGGCAGCCATAGGTGCAGGTGTATTTATCTCCTATCTCCTCACCGATGCGACAGTAGTTCTCTGTATGGTCGCCTCTGAGAAAGCCTGTGACCTCTATCTCAAACTCATATTCTTCGTCATACCATTTTTTCATAAGTGCTCCTTTATGCCGGAAAGTTCAGCATTTCAGGCACCATTCCTCCATACCCAGTTCATAGAGACCGGTAGGCCTGAATCCTGCCGCTTTGTACAGGTGCTTTGCAGCTGTATTTTCCGGGACGACTCCTGTGTATACCTCACTAACTCCGAACCTGCGTTTAAGAAAGGATATGCCTTGTTTCAGAGCCTCTCTGCCATAGCCCTTGTTCTGATGAACCTTGTCTATCAGAAATTTCCACAGGGTATGATAGCCCTTTGCCGCATAGTATCCCATCATGATAAAGCCAACTATCCTGTCATCGTCATATACTGCGAAGGGGAATGCGGTATCACGGTACACATAGGCCTGGGCGAGAGACTCTGCCACAGTGGAGACAAAACCTTTCTGGCTGTCATGGACGCTTAGGGACAGCAGGTCGTCGATATTTTCCTGTGTTACGGGTCTTAATACGATCATCTGTTTTAGTCGCCTATCTTATAGCCCACACCTCTTACAGTGCGGATATAACGCTTATCGGTAACAGCTTCCAGCTTGCTTCTTACATATCTGATATACACATCCACCACATTTGTCTCACCAAAATAGTCGTATCCCCATACCTGTTCAAGAAGCTGCTCACGGGACAGCACCACAGACTGATTTTCGAGCAGTGTCTGCAGCAGGCCGTATTCCTTTACCGTGAGGTCGATAGGCTCTCCGTCCACAGTGACGGTATGACGGGATTTATCCAGCACGAGCCCCTTGTAGGATATGAGATCGGACTCGTTTGTCTGAACACGGGGAACGCGCATTACGGCTCTGAGCCTTGCCAGCAGCTCTTCGATGGCAAAGGGCTTGGTAAGGTAGTCATTAGCACCCATATCAAGGCCGGAGACCTTATCCATGACAGAGTCCCTTGCTGTGAGCATGATGACAGGGGTGTTGTTCCCCTCTTTCCTCATCCTGCGCAGCACTTCGAGACCATTGAGCCCGGGCAGCATGATATCGAGTATGATGGCATCGTACTCGTTGAGATTTATCTTATCAAGAGCTGTCCTGCCGTCTGCGGCAGTATCGGTCTCATATTCCTCATTCTTTAATTCCAGGGAAAGAAAGCGGGATATGCTCATATCGTCTTCAACAATAAGAATTTTCATATATATACCTCTTTAAAGCTGCCAAAGATCCTTCCTTCGGCAGCTTTCGCTGTTAACCTGCGTCCTCAAACCTCATATCACATCTGAGAATGAGCAGGACTATAATGACTATGATCAGATATTTGTGTATCAGCAGTGATGCGATCAGTACGGCGATAAGCGGAAGACCTATCTCTTTGCCCCCTCTGTTCACAACAAAGTTGGTCTTTGCCATCCTTTCAAGTGTGCGTATTATGCCTTTCCATAGTGATTTCAGAAAGTCGCGGAGATTTTCCTGCCCGGTATCCTGCCCCTTTACCACATCAGGAGAATTTGTGGAGAAGGATGCTCCCATACCGCCGGAAGCTATACGGCTGCGGATATGCTCCGCTGCTGTGAGTTCGTCACCGTTTGAAGCATCAAGGGCGGAAATGGCTTCATCTAAAGATATGCCGAAGATCTCCGAGAGCTTTTTTGCGTTGTCATTTCTCTCCAAATCAGAAAAACCCCTTTTCTTCGCCTGCATCGTTGTTGTAATTTGCATACGCATACTCATATTCACGCTGATCATATTTCGGAGGCATCTGATAGGGGATACCCTGTTCAGGAGTGCTGTTGTTCCCGGCTGCTGCAGCGTTGTCCTTCTGTGCAGCTGAAAAGTCCGTATCGGGTGAAAAGAGAGGACCGTCGAACTTCATTTTTACGCCGCAGATAATTGCGATTATTATAGCGGGGATAGCGATCTGAAATCCCGCAATAAAGCATATAAGTGCTATGAGCAGGGGAACGCGCAGGGTGTTCACAGCAAGATAGGAAGCCATGAAGCGGCCGAATGTATCCGAGATCCTTTCGGCTGTTGAACGGCGCTTGTTTGCATTCTGATCTGCTCCGTTGAAATATTTCTGCGAATAGCCGCCCTGAGAAAAGCCGTTCCCGCTGAAGCTGTTCTGAGAATAACCGTTACCTGAAAAATTATTCTGAGCAAACCCGTTCCGGGAAAAGCCGTTCTGTGAAAAACCATTCTGAGCAAAGCCGTTCTGCCCGATACCGTTTTGTGAAAAGCCGTTCTGAGCAAAACCATTCTGTGAGAAATTATTCTGTGTATACTGATTATAATAGTACTGTGCAGCTCCGTTATTGTTCATATTATTGCTGTATCCGCTCTGTGTCTGCC
>JAFPYQ010000172.1 GCA_017394475.1 Oscillospiraceae bacterium
ATATTCAATTTTCTTACGGTACGCACTCTTGAAAAGCGCCGCTGGAGCTGATAAGCTCATAAACCACAGACAAGGCGGCCAACCACTAAAAATTTGACTGATCGCCGCAAGGCTTTTCCTGCGGCATTGGGAATGGTAAAAATGGAAAACGAAAACAAAACACCTGTTACGACAGAAGATGAAGAGATCACCGAAAGCACAGCATCCGAAACAGAAGTTACGGATACTGCCGCTGATGATGCGGATGATCTGAAGGAAGGATCCTCCGGAAGCGAGGACAGTGCATCCGATGATGTAACAGAGGAAAACGAAGAAAAGAAAGAAAAGAAGCCCTCCAGAATAAAGATAAACAAGCGCAGGCTCAAATACGGCTCCATCGCAACAGGCATAACCGTATTCGTCATAGCGATCGTGGTCATCTTCAATGTTATCCTTTCAAAGGCTGCAGAGAAGGTAAATATGTCCATCGACCTTACCGAGAAGGGCACTTTCGAGATCTCACAGGAGACCAAGGACTATCTTGCTACGGTGAATGAACCGGTGGATATAGTCTGCCTTTCCGATGAGAACACATTCAGGACTTCTAACTATGTATACTACAAACAGGCCTATGAGGTGCTGAGGAAGTATACCATATACAGCGACAACGTGAACCTCACCTTTGTGGATATGCTCAAAGACCCCACCTATGCCGAAAGGTACAAGGACCAGTACAAGGGCGAGATCTCACAGTACAGCATCATAGTCAGCAGCTCAAAGCGCATGAAGGTCATGGAGCTGCAGGATCTGTACAATGTGGAGATGAACTATCAGACCTTCTCCCAGGATGTAGTGTCATCCAAGGCAGAGCAGGAGCTCACCTCCGCTATCATGTACGTTACAGACCCGAATCCTCTCAATGCGGTATTCTTCAATGTTCCCACACAGGGCACATGCTATGACAATATGAAGAATATGCTCACAAAGAACGGGTACAACGTTTCCGAGATAGATCCTATGACCGAAAAGATACCCGAGGATGCGGATGTTCTCGTTATAGTGGCTCCCCTCAATGACTTTGACGAGCCCCTTATCAATGATATCTATGCATTTCTCGACAACGGCGGTGCTCTTGGCAAACACCTCATCTATGTAGCCGATTTCTCACAGAAATCCACTGCTAATATCGACAAGTTCCTTTCTGAATGGGGCATCGTGGTGGGAGAAGGCGTAGTCGGTGATACAGACCCCGCAAACCTCCAGTCCCAGAGCGCGTATGTGGTAAGGAACTACATCCAGCCCAGCGATTACTCCAATAATGTTCCTCAGATGGATCTTGCAGTCCTCGATTATCAGGCAAGGCCCATAACTCTCACCTTTGACCATGCCGACTCCCGCGAGACCGTTGCCCTGCTGCAGACAAAAGATACAGGCTTTGTGCTCACCGATGAGATGAGAAAGGCAGTCGAGAACGGTGAGGAGCCCGATGTACAGAATGGTGTACAGACCACTATGGCCATCGGCAAAAAGCACACCTTCAACGACAGCAATGAGATGATCCTCTCAAACGTTCTCGTTTTAGGCTCTGCTGAAACTCTTGATGAGAGCTTCACATCCACCACATATTTCAACAACGGCGATTACTTCATCTCCATACTCAACCAGATGACAGGCAAGAACTCCGGTGTCTATATCGTAGAGAAGGATCTCACCTCCACTACCTTTGACATCAATCAGGAAACTACGATAAAGTTCCTTCTGCTCTTCGTTGTTGTGATACCTGCAGCTGTACTCCTTGCAGGAATAATAGTTTTCATCAGAAGAAGAAAAATGTGATCCTATGAGCGACAAATCCAAACCCCAGAAGAAAAAAAGCAATATAAAACTGCTGATAATATCCGCTGTGTGCCTTGCGCTGATGGTAGCAGCACTCATCTTCCTGATGAGGCAGGACAGCGGAGAGGCAGCAGAGGAAGA
>JAFPYQ010000173.1 GCA_017394475.1 Oscillospiraceae bacterium
ACACCTGCCCCATGACCAGGCTGCGCCCCATAGACTTCACCAATCTGTTCTATGAGCTGAAAAAAAAGGGACTTGCAGCCGCCACGATAAAGGCGTGCAAGTCCGCAGGAAAACAGGTCTATGACCTGGCTATATCAAACAGGGTCACGGATTACAACCCCGCATCACTGGCAAAGGTGCCGAAGGAAACGCCCGGGCGAGCGACGGCAAAGGATGACAGGCGGGCGCTCACTCCCCGGGAGATAAAGTGGATAACCGACACGCCGCACCGTGCGCAGACCCCCGCCATGATAATGCTGTATGCGGGACTGAGGCGGGGCGAGGTCATCCCTCTTACATGGGATCACATCGACCTGGAGAACAAGACGATATTCGTGGAATGCTCCGTTGAGACCACAGAGGAAGGTCTGACAGTCAAGGAAGGCGGCAAGACCATGTGCGCCACAAGGACGGTCGATATCCCGAATGTACTGGCTGATTATCTGAGGCAGACACCGCATGAATGTGAATTTGTGTGTCCGTCCGCTCATAAAAAGATGATGAGCCTCACATCATGGCGGAAAATGTGGGACAGCTACCTGAATGTGCTCAATTTCAGGTACGGCGATATCAAGGACAAGCCCACAAGCAGATTCGCCCCGAAGAAGCTGCCGTTCGTGATCCCGAAGATAACGCCCCACTGGCTCCGGCACACGTTCATCACTATGATGTATCAGGCAGGCGTGGATGTGCTCACGGCAAAGGAGCAGGCAGGTCACGCAGACATTCAGACCACCCTGTCCATCTACACCCACCTTGACCGCACTCACAAGCGCCGACAGATGGACAAGCTCGATGACTACATCACAAGTCAAGCCTCGGATAACGATAGTGAAAATGACTGAAAATCCCTCATGGGTGTCAGATGGGTGTCAGAACAGTTCTGTAAATCTGCTATACAAAAGGGACTACATATTTCCGTTTGCGCTTTCGCAATGCAGAGGTCGAGGGTTCGATCCCCTTATCGTCCACCAAATCAAGCACCCCTGAAATATCAGTATTATCGGTATTTCAGGGAATTTTCTCATCCTTGAAAAGCCTAAATATTTTGTAAATTAATAGTCGATTTTGAATAAAAAATCAAGATATGGGTGTCAGATGGGTGTCAGAATTTCAATAGAAAATCCGTTTATTTTATCAGTTGTTTATGTTATAATTGAAGATACAGAAAAAAGCCCGTCAGAAAATTGACGGGCTTTGACTTATAGTCAACTATCTTTGACTACGTTTGACTGTTATTTGATTATATTTGATATTATTTGATTATATGCAATCATAGATCAATCAATAAACTCCTCGGCGCTGCCATGCTTCACGCGGTCACCGACTTCTGCACGCTTTGCATCGTTGAACCGGTCAATGGTCCCGACTAAATAGCCTGTGATCCTGCGTATACGCTCGAAGGGCATTATATGATAATCTATATCAAGGAAGTCGCCGTCTACGGTGACGGTAACATGATCACAGCCCTTTTTTTCAGCGGCCCGCTGCTTTATCATATCCATTTCCGCGCGGCTCAGAGTGCCGCCATAAGTAACGACTGTCATGAGGGCTTCACCGTCCTTTTGATGAAGGCATCGGGACAGACCTTCTGCACCTCTTTCAGCGCCGCTTCCGCATTCGATCTGACACCATAGACCCCGACCACCACATTATAGAGATACTTCGGGTCATCCTTTGCAGGAGCTGCCGTATCCCCGGAGAGTGCAGCAGTCACCTTTCCGGCAAGATCGTCCATCCTCTCCATGAGCCAGTCTCCGGGACAGGATTTGTTCGCGAACCACCTGTGAACGGTCAGCACCATCTCATCAGCTTTCGGCTCATAGGCGAGGGACTTTTCCTTCGTGCCGAGCCACAGCAGCTTTTTCCTGCCATTGCGCCTGCATATATCGGTGCATAGCTCTATCAGCCGCTTGTATACCACATCACGGAAAGCATAGGGCGCGGTCACATCGCTTGCACACTCTATCGTAACCGCCCGCTGATCGTTGGCGGCGGAGGATGAGCACCATGAGCGGTTTTTCTCCTCGCATACCATGCCGATCCGCCCGTCTGCCCCTATCACATAATTGCATGATGCCTGTCGGCTCACAGGCGCGAATACCTCGGCGACCACCTCAACGGAGCACTGCCCCACGACACAGTGCGGCGTTATCCTGTCTATCGTATGAGTGCGCTGCCCCGAATTGTTCGGCGACAGCTTCGTATATACCACGAGCGGGCTGTTTGTATACATAGATATTCCCCCTTTTCAGGAAAATTTTTCAAACCCCTTTGAAAATAAACGTATCACGAGCTGATGATACTCCGCTTTGAACCGCTCTTTGTAGTCGTCGGATATCATCATATCAACGGTGCTTTTCAGATCATCCATCGTTCTCTTTCTCCTTATCATTATCATTCCTGAGCTGTTTCATCAGCACCCTTATCTTTTCGGGATACTTCACTCCCAGCTCCCCGAAATTTTCAAGCAGGCTCAGACCCTCGTTGCCTATGTAGTACAGCGACACAGCCGTCCTGAATACATCCTTGCCGACAACATTGACATCTATCAGGTTTGCGACACCTATCATCGCGATTATGCAGATCTTCCGCACAAGCCCCCAGAAGCCCACCTCAGAGGAGAGCTCCCGCTTTTTCGCTGCCGCTGCCACACCCGAGATATAGTCCAGGCTCATGAACACCACCAGGGCGATCATGATCCCGTCTATCCCGCCGATAAAGGCGGAAAAGGCGGTCACAACCGTGCCGAAGGTGAGTTTTGCCGGGTTTACGCTCATTTCACTCACCGCCTTAGAACTTATAACCAAACAAAAAATATACACAGGGCTTTAAGGAACTGCTTTCAGAGGGGGTATCACTATTCATAATATTAAACGTTGTATCGGTAAAGTGAATATCCAGCCAGCGTGTACTGTACCCTGCATAATGAGCATTATAGTCATTACGCAGTATAAGCTGAACATCAAAAACTGCGCTGTCGCATTCATATTTCCCAAGTCTGGCATTGTCGCCGTCTGTTCCGACACATACTAGGATAAAATCATAATTGCTCAGATTATCAAGCAACGGGACATCCGTCTGAAAAGGCGCATATCGGTCATATCCACCGCTGTCATAAAGCACCGTTCTTGTAAATCCGCCACTCTCACCTCCTTTCGCCAGTTCCTTAAAAGGGGCATCACTGAAATTCTGTGCGTGTATCTCGCCCGTGCTCGTTCCGCTCACAGCCTTGACATACACCGCCCTGCCCGATGTGCTTATCCGTCCGCTCTCTCCTGCCTTGACGGTCATTACATCATCGCCGCCTGCCACTATGCCGCTGTGGTTGGACAAAAGACAGTCATTTTCGCCCATGTTCCTGAGCCACACATACTGATATGTAGCATTCAGTGTCACCGCCTGTTCGGTGGTAGTGATGCTTATTGAAATTATCTTGCTCATAGTATCACCTCAACTATTTTTACTTACTGTATATGAATGTGTAGGGTCGCCATAGCCTATCAGAACAGGGTCGGTGTATGTATAATGATAAGTACTTCCACCGCCTAAGTCCATATAATACTCATATTCGCCTGTTGTGTAGTCAAGTATTTTAAAGCCATAGTATTCAACATAAGATGACGCAAATGCTAGCGTTCTGCCTATGAAACTTCCGTCGACTGAACTGTAAAAGCCATAATATGCGTTATACCCACTCGGATGTGGTTCATGCACATATCTTATCTCTATCTGCACATCATCATCTGTCAAGTTGTCGTTTCCGATTATATCTCTTATCTTGTCAGGAAAATCAGGGTCGGGATATGTGGGACTTGTCGGGTCTTGCTCAAACGTGTACTGTGGCGGTTTTTCCGCTTCTTCCTCAATCTCGTCTATCTTATCCACAATATCCTGACAGGTCACAGGGTCAAAATCGGGGTCATACTCCTGCAACTTTGCCACAACTTCAGCTTTGCAATCGTCACATTCCTCAGCATGTTCCACGACCTCTGTTACCTTATCCGCAGGACACTCTCCCTCATCTGGGTCATAATCGGGGTCATATTGCTGTAAAGCCGCAACAACTTCGTCACGGCAATCGTGACAGGCTTCTAACTCATCTTCCAAGTCTGCTATCTGCTGTTTAAATTCAGCTATGTCTGTCTTAACCCCAGTCAAATCCAGTCTGAACAGTGAATATCCTTCAAGCTCAGGGTTCTCGTCATGTGGGTCATACTCGAATATACCAGTCGACGAACTCTCTATTGCAGATGTAACTATTGTAACGAACTTATCGTCCAATGGTAAATCTATAGTAAAAACTGAATACCCATCTTTAGGCGGGTCAAATATCTCTCCTGTTTCGGGGTCTATTTCTTCAGCAGCCGTATAAACGCCGTTTTCAGTAGCAGTCTTTTCCATAAGATTACCACTACCGCTTCCAAACAGCATAC
>JAFPYQ010000174.1 GCA_017394475.1 Oscillospiraceae bacterium
CCCGCTCCCTCGGGATTCCCCGAACAGGACTACACAGCCCGCGAACTGGAGATCATCAGGGCTGTGGCAGAAGGCTTGTCCAACGAAGAGATATCCGAAAGATACTACCTCACCAAGGGCACGGTGAAAAACTATATAACCACTATCCTTTCAAAGGCAGGTCTTTCTCACAGAACGGCACTTGCGGTATATTATCTCACAGGAAAAAAACCAGAATAGACAATCACCCTCTCCCCTGTTATGTACAGCGGGAGAGGGTGTAAATTTGTATCGATAGGCACATCATACAAAAAATCTGCAGAAAACTTGTCCAAATTACCACTTGTAATATTGCGGTATTTCTGATATAATATTATAGGGTAAATATATCATAATGGGTAAATTTGGCTGTGCTTTTCACAGGTTTCTGAAAGGAGTTGTTTATCGTGGAATATTCAGCAGGCGACCATGTTGTTTACGGCGGGACACAGATATGTACTTATGAGAAAACAGAGGAAAAGACCTTCGATGGCGTGAATTTCAGAGAATATGCGGTCTTCAGGCCTGTTGATCAAACAGGCAATGCCTCATATTTCGTTGAGAAGGATAAGGTCTGTGAGCGTGTACGCCCCCTTCTCACAAAGGATCAGGTACTTTCCGTCATTGATTCGATGCCGGAGATCGAGACAGAGTGGATAGACAACAAGGTAGAACGCAGAGCTGCATTTACAGATGTTCTTCACAGTGATGACTACAAGCGTGTTATCGGTATGATAAAATCTATCTGTATGGAACGGCACAGGCGTTCACAGATAGGCAAGGGGCTCCCCGGTCAGGATGAACGGGCTTTTGAGACTGCCAACCGCCTTCTGTGTCAGGAATTTTCCATGGTGCTCGGCATCTCCCCCAATGACGTTGATACATATATAGAAAAGCGCCTCGGCGCTCCCCCTGTCTGGGCTTAAAACAGTGTCTCACCCCGTTTTGCGGGGTGTTTTTTCGCTTTATCACATTATGCGTTTGACTTATCGGAATGAGGATGAGGATCAAAGACAGCAGTCAGCAGTCATACATCCAGAGTGTTCAGGACTATACCGCTCTTTGTTATATCCACAACTCCGAAGGAGGGCTTATTGCCGTCATGTGGCGAGGAACAGGAGCCGGGATTGTAAAGGTATATACCGTGCTCACTGTTGTAGTATTCAAAGCGTTCATGAGTATGACCGAACATTGCCAGCTTGCAGCCGTTTTCAAGGGCAGTGAAGAACAGCCTTTCATAACCGTACTTTACACCGTGATTGTGGCCGTGACAGGCAAACAGCTTTACGCCGTCAGCCTCTATCACCTTAAAGGAGGGAGCCATGGAGCTCCAGTCGCAGTTTCCCGCCACATTGTATATTTTCAGGGCGGGATATTTCTCTTTCATCCTTTCGATATCAGCCTCACCGTCACCAAGATGAATGAACATATCAGCACTGTCTGCCATGCGGTCGAATATTTTCTGTAATGCTCTTACATTCCCGTGAGAATCCGACATAACGACTATCTTCATATCTACCTCCGTATTTAAGCTTCGCAAAAACAGATGTAATAAAGAATTTTAGCACTTTTTTTCGTCAATATCAACAGATAAATGAATAATTCAGAATTTGTTTACATTTCCATCAGCTGTAAAATGCGCCGCGGATACTCTTTACAGGCGCTTTTTTGTGAAGATCATCCGGTATAACCCTCCATATTACGGAAACGAAAGTGTCGGATGTAAAAATCCGGCTTGTTTATTTGTTTAATTTGACGGCTGATATTCAAAATTTGGGGCTGTCGGGAGTTGAAAACACTTGACATTATTTCCCAAATAACGTATAATTAAGGAATGGAAAACTCTAAGAATATCATATCGGTCCGTGATCTCATGTTCTATTATCAGGATATCACGACTGATGAAACGGAAGAAAAAAACGACCTTCCCAAAGTTAAAACGGAAGATCATATAATATTTGAAGATCTGTCTCTGGATGTGGAAAAGGGCAGCTTTACAGTGGTGCTCGGTCATAACGGCTGCGGCAAGTCCACCCTTGCAAAGCATTTCAACGCGATCCTCCTCCCCTGCGGCGGCACTGTGTACAGCGCAGGCTATGACACCAAGGAGGAAGAGCATCTGTTCGATATACGCCGCCATGTGGGCATGGTGTTCCAGAATCCCGACAATCAGATAGTTGCATCTGTTGTTGAGG
>JAFPYQ010000175.1 GCA_017394475.1 Oscillospiraceae bacterium
AGCTATGTCCCCCGCCTCTAATGGCAGTTCATGCCATTGAGTGGCATGGGTTCCATATTTCCATTCAGTAGGAGTTCAATCTCCTACTGAATGGAAATGAGCCTGCGGCTCACACTTGCTTGTTAAAAGCAAGCTTTGAAGGAGCTAATATGGAAAACAGATCTATACTTTCGATAATAAAGGATAACATGACAGATAAGGGACTGCCCGATGATTTTTCTCTTGTGTCACTCATTGCAAGCAATGATAACAATTCCTCTGTCAGATTCGCCGATGGGGCATTGGACGGGATGACTATATATCACATGGGCAGATCGGAGCTTACCGAAGAAGATGCCGCACTTATTGAAAAGGCTTTTTCACTTCTTGATGACACTCAGGGCATAACAGATACCATGAAAGAGCTTTTTGCAAAGTTAAGGCCCATATCAGCCATAGACTATATCCAGCAGTATGTGATGCAGCATACCGAAACACTGTCTGCAAATGCAGTACATTCCTATGCTGTACATTGCCTTGACAGTGGAGATGTGAGCATCGTCAAGCTGGGTCTTATCCTTACCGAGCTCTTTGTGGAGAAGGATGAGAACGTAAAGGATATGATAAGGACTCTTGGTCTGTCAGATGAATTTACCATATTCTGCGTGTTCAATATGCTGAACTGGGAAAACGGCAATGATGAGATATTCCGTCTTGCACAGAAGGTGCATGGATGGGGACGTATCCATGCAGTAGAAAGACTTGATCCTGTAAACAGTGAAATAAAGGAATGGCTGCTCAGAGAGGGCATCGACAACCGGGTCATGTCGGGATACTCTGCCCCCGATGTATATGAAAAAGCGGATATTCGTCAGCTCCTTGCCGGGCATATGACCGATGAACAGACAGACGAGATAGCCGCCGTTCTCGGTCCCATGTTCGCCGAAGGCCCTGTCAGGGGAATAAGCGGGCTGGATGATGACGAGGCAAAGGAGATTGTGGATAATTTTATCTCACAGGCTGAAAAACACAAAGGTTCTCTTGAGGTCTACCGTCTGATACATACCATCGCCGGTGACAAGCGTTTCAAATATGAAAAGAAAAGATGTGAGGCCATACTTGAAAGTCCGATATGCAGGGAGTTCATAGAAAGAGCACATGACGAGGGGGACGGTACCGATCTTGCAAAGGCTTTGAAGATACCCTATAAGGAAAAGATATTCGCTCACCTTAAAAGGGACTTTGAGAAGGGATATAATAATGCTTCACTGCTCATTGCCGATGATGGGTACAGGGACCAGGTCATAAAGATATTCCGCAGAAATCTTCCTCTCAATGATATGAAAAGCGAGGACTACAACAGGCTGTTTTCCCTGACTAATGCGGTCACCGCGTATCCGCTGTGCGGTGAGGATCTTCTGGCTGTCATGCTTGATTCACCCACGTCGTTCCACCGCATAAAAACGCTTAATATCATTGCAGAATGGTGCGGCAAAAAGAGAACATCACTGAAGGACATCTCCGATCTGCTATATAACACTGTCACCAATATGAAAAGCACCGAGACAGATGAGGAAGTAAAGAAAAAAATAGTAAAATTTGACTTTATGAACTATTGATGGTTTTATAACCGCAAGCTATGTCCCCCGCCTCTAATGGCAGTTCATGCCATTGAGTGGCATGGGTTCCATATTTCCATTCAGTAGCAGTTCAATCTCCTACTGAATGGAAATGAGCCTGCGGCTCACACTTGCTTGTTAAAAGCAAGCTTTGAAACCATTGAGGTTCGGGTCGGATGAACGGAGCATTTATGAAAAAAAGCAAAGGTATTATCGCTGCAGCGCTGCTGATACTCATGTTATCGGGCTGCTACAGTTCCTATGAACTGAACAGTGAAACAGCGGCTCCCGATATAACAACAGCGGCTGAAACTGATGAACAGACTGAACAGACCGTATCGGAAACAGAGGAAGAGACCACTGTTTTGTCGGAAACGGCCACGGAGGGATCAAAAATGGACAGATACAGGGATATGATAGTTGAGATGGCACCCGCCGGCTATGATGAGAAAAAAGCGGGAGTAAAGTATTCGGAATTTGAGAAATTCACATACTATTCCAATACAGCCGAAAGGGATACGAATGTGAATGTGCTGCTGCCGCCGGATTACTCCGAGGATAAGAAATATCCAGTGCTCTATATCCTTCACGGTTTCTGGGACAATGAGGACTGGATGGCGCGCCCTGTGGTAGATCTCAGTGTCATATACGGGAATCTTCTTGCAGAGGGCAAAGCCACGGAAATGATAATCGTTCTTCCCTATATCTTCTGCGACAAGGAACTGCCCGCCTGCACCGGGATGGATCTGAAGAATTCCCTTGCATACGATAATTTCATCAACGATCTCACCACAGACCTCATGCCGTTTATAGAGAGCAGTTTCTCCGTGGCGACCGGTCGTGACAACACAGCAATAACAGGCTTTTCCATGGGCGGCAGGGAATCCCTTTTCATAAGCTGTGAGCTTCC
>JAFPYQ010000176.1 GCA_017394475.1 Oscillospiraceae bacterium
AAAAGAATATCATTTCAGCGCCCTTTCTACTCGGAACGGCAGCGCTTCTCCTGCTGTGCCTGATGACCTCCTGCACCGTATTTAACGGCGCTGCCGATCAACCTAATTACAACTACATACAGTTCCTTATCTACGCCGATCGGGATGAGATGATGTCCACCTATCTCTATAGCGATATCTGTATGTTCCTGCGGGGCTTCGGCGGCGAGTGGACAGCGGTTTTCCTGCCGATGCTTACCGGGCTTGCCTGTGTGCCGATGCTCTGCGACGAGGTCAACTCAAACAACTTCCGCCTCTGCGTGACACGTTCCGGGCGGCGGAGATACATTCTCTCAAAGCTGACCGCCGCACTTATAACGGCGGTGCTGATGATCGTTACTGTTACGGTGATCTTCGGGCTGTTCTGCCTTATCGCTTTTCCCTCGCCGCAGGAATATATTGATCTTGCAGAGGGAAAAGAGCAGCTGATGATGCGTCAGAGTTTCACCTTTTCGGAGTATCCGCTGAACGCGATGTTCGGCTCCCGGAGCAGGGCGCTCGTTGCTCTCTCCCGGCTGATAACTCTGTCGCTTTATTCGGAAGTACCGTGTATGCTCTCAATGATAATGGGGGCGCTGACGCTCAACAAGTTCGTTTCGCTGTCGGTGCCTGTGATGCTGTATTTTGCAGTCAGACAACTGGCGGTGTCTGCGGTGCAGAGCGCTTATGAGGAAATGCGTGAGCTGCCGAAGCTCTGGTTCTTCGAGGTGCGGGAGCGTTTTATGTACGGCGAGACACAGTTTGAGGAGGTCATGCACCTGCCGGCGGTGTGGTTCTATGTCTATCCGATAGCCGTGCTGTTCCTGCTCGGAGCGCTGTTTTATCGGCTGATGAAAAGGAGGGTGAGCGTATGACTTCTTTGCGCAGGGCTTTTTTCTCCGCCCGCACCACCTACACTGATTGGCTTATAAGCCCTCTCCTGCTGATATTCGGGTTCGTGTTCATGTTTGAATTCACCTATTTCATCAAGCCCATGAACGACCTCGCCCACCGTCTGAACACGCCCGTAAACATTTTCGAGCCCTTTGCGGCTATGGCGAATGACCGCTACGCCCTGCCGCTGATCGTTCTCGGATTTATGGTGCTGATATCTGACTTCCCACGGCTCAATGATTTTGCAACCTTCTCGCTTTTCCGCACAGGACGGACGGCGTGGCTCATGGGGCAGGTGATGTTCCTGTTTATGGCGGGTGTGACCTATATCGGCTTTATCCTCGGCTTGTCAATGCTGTTCGTGATGAACAATGCTTATTTTCTTAATGCATGGAGCCTCGTTCAGAAAACGCTGAACCTCGGAACTGAGAAAGCCCGAACCCTCTGCGGGCTCTACCCCTTCGCCCAAATTGACAATTCCGTCCTGCGGCAGGCGAGACCCTTTGAGGCAGTGCTTCACGGCATCCTGCTGATACTGCTTTTCATCGTGGCGGTGGGATGTGTGCAGCTGCTGTTCGCCCTTTTGCAGAAGAAGATAATCAGCGTGTTCGTCAACCTCTCTGCGGTGGCGGCGGGGCTTATCCTGCTGATCGTGGATATCAAAGTCAAGTGGCTGTTTCCGATCTCAAATGCCGTTTTCGGCTGGCACTATGACGGCACCTTTAACGAAACTAATATGCCGATCTCAGCATCCTACATTTATTTCGGAACGGCCATAACCGTTATGCTCCTGCTGCTCTGGAGGATAACAAAACGCTGCTCGTTCCATATCACGGGAGGGACGGAATAGTGAATATAATCGAAGTAAAAAACCTCGGCCTCACCCTCGGCAAGACGCAGATACTAAAGGGTATAAACGTGTCATTTGATGAGGGAAAGATCCACGGACTGATCGGGCGAAACGGCAGCGGTAAAACAATGCTGATGAAATGCATCTGCGGATTTATCAAGCCCACACACGGAGAAATCATCGTGGACGGCAAGCGTGTCGGCAGGGACGTTGACTTCCCGAAGGATATGGGCATCATCATCGAAACACCGGGGTTCATCCCCTACTATTCGGGATATAAAAATCTGAAGCTCCTTGCCGGGCTCAACAACAGGATCGGTAATGGGGAGATCCGCACCAGCATGAAGCAGGTCGGCCTTGACCCCGACTTAATGCGTCACGTCCGCAAGTACAGCCTCGGTATGCGTCAGCGCCTCGGACTGGCTCAGGCGATAATGGAAAACCCGAAGATACTGATACTTGACGAGCCGTTCAACGGGCTTGACAAAGAGGGTGTTGCGGAGATGCGTGAATACCTGCTCTCCTACAAGGAGCAGGGCAGGACTATACTTATCTGCTCACACTCGGCAGAGGATATCTCTGTGCTGTGCGAGACGGTGCATGAAATGGACAAGGGGGTTATCGAAAAGAGGCGGTGACGGGGCTCTCGATCGCTTGACAAAGCTGTTAGTATCGGTTATAATATGGGCAGCAAGAGCCGGCGCTCTGTATCCAAACTGATTTGAGGTGATAGCTCTGAAGATCAAAACCGCTCTTATTTCGATCCTATGCTCGCTTATTCTCTGCTCCTGCTCGGCAGAGGATGATTCGGAGAGCATTCGTGAAACATCTGCCTCGGACGATCACAGCATAGCCGAGACAGAAACCACAACACAAACGACAGTGGCGGAATCTTTATCAAGCGAAGTCATTTCTGCTTCAAGCGAAGAGGACTCCTCCGCTTATTTCCCGGAAATTCTTGAAAGCGCCGCCGCACTCGATGCGGACAGCTCACTTACTGATTTTGACAGAATGATAAAAGAAGTATCGACCTTTGATACAAAGGAGTTTGTAAAAGACCACAGCTATGCACAAGATCATTTCACAGGAAGAATGTTTGAATACGACAAGCGGTTTATAATATATGACCGTAAATTTTTTGACGGACATTGGCTGTACGGCAATTATATCCTGCACCTGATACATTATGTCGCAGAGCCTCAGGATTCGGGCATTTTTGTCGAAAGCATATTTAATATCGAAAACAGTGCTTATGTACCTCGGGTAGAAATCTGCCACTTTGATAGAAACGGTGAACAAATACCGTTAGAGAAAGAGGTCACGAGGGCGGATATAGATGAAGAGCTTCATCCTTATCATGCAAAGAATATTGACATTGACAGTGTGTCAGACAGCGTCCGCAGACATGAAAACCTCTTTGAGGACAGAGAAGAATACCATGATGACAGCTTTGTTGAGTGGTTTAAGGAGTTTATTCCATAATAAGCAGCATTTTAAAACGGGCGGGAGAGCTTCTCCTGCCCGTTTAGCATTTCCATGTGAAATATCATCGTGTGTCACCTTGTCACATTGCACAGCTTTTCCCGGTATGATTTGTGCAGGCCTACAAATTTTAAAAATCCGTATCACAAATCACTGTTCTTTTTTGTTATTGCTTACAGAGGGAATAACTCACATACAGCAAAGGGAGGAAGCATTATGAAAAGAATTATTGCGGTACTGGCGGCGGTTATGCTGACTGCCTGTCAGTCTGTCCCAGGGGAGAAGGAGAAACAGGAGCCGGTGAAGGTCGCCGCTGACCGTATCTATGACGATCTCGGAGATG
>JAFPYQ010000177.1 GCA_017394475.1 Oscillospiraceae bacterium
ATACACCGAACACAGAGTTTGAATTCCTGACTGGCGACACCCTCGCTTTTCTTCCGGAGGGTTCGATACCATACCAGCAGTACGTGCATGAAGGAATATATGCGATGCCGGCTTATCTTAAGGATACAGGCTATTCCACGATAGGCATGCACCCCTACTACAGCGCAGGCTGGGAGAGAGATAGAGTATATCCGGAGCTTGGATTTGAGAAGTCGATATTCATAGAGGACTTCGACGTGAATGCGGATAAGGTGAGAGGATATATCAGCGATATGGCCTGCTCTGAGCAGATAATAAAGGAGTATGAGAAGAATAAAGACAGCGGCAAGCCTCTGTTTACCTTCTGTGTGACCATGCAAAACCACAGCCCCTATGATAAGGACAGTGGGGATCTGCCGCTTGATATAGACATAACAGGTGATGAAAAGATAAAAAACACGGAGACGACGGAAAGATATCTGACACTTATAAAGAAGTCAGATGAGGCTTTGAAATATCTGACTGAGTATTTCAGTGATAAGGATGACAGGACTCTGATCGTCATGTTCGGAGACCATCAGCCGTCAGACTCTGTGGTGCGGCCGATATGGGAGATGCAGGGCGTGGACTCCAGAGCACTGTCGGAAGAAGAGGTAGAGAAGAGGTATATCGTGCCGTACGTCATATGGGCGAACTATGATATAGGTGCGGCATACCCCGATGTGTCGGAAAGCGATGAGACAAGCGCGAACTATCTCGGAAACAGGGTGCTGAAATACGCAGGTGCCGGGACCTATCCGTACAGGAGCTTCCTTGAGGAGCTTTCTGCAAAGTATCCGGTGCTCTCGGCCGTAAAGACCCTGGATGAGTCGGGACATGAGCTTTCCGACAAAGAAATACAGGAAGATGAAATGATATCCGCATACAGGATACTGCAATACCATGAGCTTACAGGTAGATAGGCTGAGGAAGCATCCGTACATCGCAACGTTTGTTTTGACGTTCTTATTGCTCTCACTTTACAACGTGATACAGGGCATTTTTCCTTTCGGCGAATATACCTTCCTGAGGAAGGATCTATATCACCAGTATCTGCCTTTCCTTGCAGAGTTCAGACGCAGACTGACAGAGGGGAGTGGTCTTAGGTACAGCTTCCGGCTCGGTCTCGGAGCACCGTTTTATCCGCTCTATGTATATTATCTGTCAGATCCGTTCAACTATCTGTCTGTGCTGATACCCGAAGAACATCTCCTTGAGTACATGACCTTTGTGGCCTACATCAAGATGTCGCTTGCCGCATCTTTTATGTGCAGGTATCTCAGATACAAGGGAAAGAACGAACGTATCGTATATGCTGTGATACTCGGTGTCTGCTACGGGATGTCGGGGTTTATGGCGGCGTATGACTGGAACGTGATGTGGCTTTGGGGCATAGCACTGGCACCGCTGGTACTTATGGGTGCGGAGAAGATCGCGAACGGAGAGAGTGCGTTACTGTATACTCTGACAATGACACTGACCGTTATGACGAATTACTACATCGCCATGGTAGTCGGCATTTTCCTGATACCGTATTTCATCACGGTCAGTATCGACAATTTCAAAGGGATAAAAAATACCTTCAGGTCATGGATCACTCTTTTCTTTTCAACCATACTCTCAGCGGCGCTCTCTGCTTTTCTGCTGCTGCCCGAAGCGGCAGCCATAAAGGAAACTTCTTTTGCCGGTATAGATATGCCGGATACTCTTGAGTTTTATATGAGCATACCGACTCTTATGATGAGATCGCTCGCAGCAGTCGGAGTGGAGACGGGGCTTACACATGAGCCCAATATCTATGCGTCCTTACCGGTCCTGGCATTTGCATTTCTTTTCTTTGTGAACGGCAAGTTTTCTATAGCGCAAAAGATATGCAGGGGACTGCTCATCATTTTCATGTATCTTTCTTTCGATACAAATATACTCGAATATATCTGGCACGGCCTGAATTATCCCGATTCGCTTCCTGCAAGGCAGGGCTTTCTCTTTGTCATAGTCCTGATCACGACTGCCTATGAGGGACTGGACGGAGCTGACAGGATGGGAGCAAGAAGGCTCGCATTACCGCTCATCATGCCTGTTCTCTTCCTTGTATCATGTATGATATTCGCCGGCGATGACAGTCATATAAAGGAACATACCTGGCTTATCAACGCAGTGTTCATCGTGCTTTATCTGGGATTTTTCATATTCCGGATCGTATTCAGGTCGGTATATACGAGAAGAGGGATATATGCATTTGCGATGATACTGATGACGGAGCTTCTTTTGAACTTTAACGTGACATCGTCGAGGGATATTTCAAGGGAAGGATATTTCGCACATGTGGAAAGCTTCGCCGCGCTGCGCGATATGGCAGAGGCAGACAACAAGCTGAATCAGGGGCACTTCACGCGATTTGATGCGGTGGAGGAGAGCATAAGAAATGATGCATGTCTTACGGGATACAAGGGAGATGCTTTCTTTTCCTCCACGATAAATTCG
>JAFPYQ010000178.1 GCA_017394475.1 Oscillospiraceae bacterium
GAAGAATACAGGGAGCAGCTCGAAAAGCTGCAGGATCGTCTTGCAGAGCTGCATAATGAGCTGTACCACAAGAAGATACCCGTCATCATCGCCTATGAGGGCTGGGATGCTGCGGGCAAGGGCGGAAATATCAAACGAGTTGCCGCCGCACTGGATCCCCGCGGATACGAGGTACACCCCATAGCGAGCCCCGAGCCTGCGGAAAAGGCAAGGCACTATCTGTGGCGCTTCTGGAGAAGGCTGCCCAAGGATGGACATATCGCCATATTCGACCGCACCTGGTACGGCCGTGTGATGGTGGAGCGCCTGGAGGGCTTCTGTTTGGAAAACGACTGGCAGAGGGCGTATAACGAGATAAATGAATTTGAAAGGGAGCTGGCAGACTGGGGAGCTGTGGTGATCAAGTTCTGGGTGCAGATAGATAAAGATACCCAGCTTGCAAGGTTCACCGAAAGGCAGAACACTCCCGAAAAGCAGTGGAAGATCACCGATGAAGACTGGAGGAACCGCGAAAAGTGGGATCTCTATGAGGTGGCTGTGGATGAGATGCTGCAGAAGACAAACACTGCCTATGCACCATGGCATGTGCTCGAGAGCAATGACAAGAAATACGCAAGGCTCAAAGCTCTCAGGATAATAATAGAGGCAATAGAGAAAAAACTGTAAGAACTGTTGTAAATTTGCTGTTGCTGCACCTGCGGCAACAGCTTGATAATGAAAAGGAGATCTGTATGGATGCGATCAAACTTTCGCCTGCCTTCAAGGATTATCTCTGGGGCGGCACAAGACTGAGGGACGATTTCGGAAAGAAGTGCGACTTTGACAAGGTCGCAGAGAGCTGGGAACTGTCCTGCCACAAGGACGGCCCATCGGTGGTGGCAACAGGGGAATATGCAGGGCTCACCCTCCCCGAATATATCAAGAAATTCCCGCAGGTATTAGGCAGTGCCTGTGACCGTTTTGATTTCTTCCCCATACTCATAAAGCTCATCGATGCCAAGGACAATCTGTCCGTTCAGGTGCATCCCGATAATGAGTATGCAATGAAGGTCGAGGGGGAATTCGGTAAGACCGAGATGTGGTATGTGATAGATGCGGACGAGGGAGCACAGCTGCTCTATGGATTCAAGCACGAGATATCCAAGGGCGAATTCCGCGAACG
This sequence comes from Oscillospiraceae bacterium, assembly GCA_017394475.1. Taxonomy (GTDB): domain Bacteria; phylum Bacillota; class Clostridia; order Oscillospirales; family Ruminococcaceae; genus Huintestinicola. The sequence goes on from JAFPYQ010000178.1 coordinate 1,163, forward strand.
CATACAGCACAACAATCTTCTTGATGTTGTCAATGCCGTTCCCGTGAAAAAGGGCGATTTCTTCTTTATCGACAGTGGAACCCTCCATGCCATAGGCAAGGGCATACTCATAGCGGAGATACAGCAGAATTCTAATACCACATACCGCATATATGATTACGGCAGAGTGGGAGCGGACGGAAAGACAAGGCCGCTGCACATAGACAAGGCCGTGGATGTGACCAAACTGTGTCCGCCGACTCCTCACCCCAAGGGCGAGCCTGTGAGCTATGAGGACGGAAACTGGATCGTAACATCCCTTGCAAAGTGCGAATATTTCACTGTGAATGTGCTGGATGTAAAGAACCGTGCATGGCTGGAGGCAACGGAAAGATCATTTGTGCATCTGCTGGTGCTTGACGGAGATGCATACTTCGACAGCGAAAAGCAGAAGATGATCCATCTCAACAAGGGCGACAGCCTGTTCATTCCCGCAGGCTACGGGCACTATGAGCTTACAGGCGAGGCTCAGTTGATCATGACCAATATAGACTGATTTATATATATCCAACAAAAATTTAACGATGATATGTAATATATTTGTCCGCAAAAAATAAAATAATGCTTGACAAATGCATATTTACGTGATAAAATAGTTAAAATACAACATGATAGAGGCGCGGTAAAGATGAGTACCTCTGCAGCATACCCTTTGAAGCTGCATCAGGGAAAGGCGATACTGCCGAAGTGGAGAGAGCCTTAAGGGATGGTGATCTCTGCTGAGTATATTCCGAACAGGTCTATGCTTGTCGTCTGCCGTAAGGTCAGGCGGAGTGCTATTTGTTTGATTTGGCTTTAACTGATTTGAGCTGAGTTCGATAGTTTCCGTCTGAAAAGGCGGAAATTTTTGTTATCACATACCGAAAGGAAAGAATAATTATGAAGAATTACAATGTCGGAATAATCGGCGCAACGGGAATGGTCGGGCAGAGGTTCATCCTCCTTCTCTCTCAGCACCCCTGGTTCAAGATAAAGGTGCTGGCTGCTTC
>JAFPYQ010000179.1 GCA_017394475.1 Oscillospiraceae bacterium
CAAGTTCGATGTTGAGGAAACTGAGCAGGGTCCTGAAACGGACTCCCTCCTGCATAGCGCCTTCGATCTCGCTTGCAAGGGCTGTATAGTCATCGCGTTTGCGTGTGAATACATGGATGGTCCTGGCATTGAGTCGCACAGCAGTCCTTGCGGCATCCATAGCCACGTTGCCACCGCCTATGAGTACTACCTTCTTGCCCGTGAGATCGGGTGCATTGCCGTTTGCCACCAGCTGCAGAAAATCAGCGGCGGGGATGACATTCTTTCCGTCAGCGCCATCCATGGGCATACGGTTGCCAAGCTGTGCTCCCAGACCCAGATATACCGCATCGTGAGAATCCTTTATCTCATCAAAGCCGATATCTATGCCCACCTTGCAGTTATATCTCACATCTATATCCCCTGCGGAAAGTATGGCACTGATATCCTCATCCAGGCGCTTCTTGGGCAGTCTGTACTCGGGTATGCCGTAGCGCAGCATACCACCTAACTTTTCATGCTCCTCATATATATCCACATGGTGACCCATAAGGGAAAGAAAATATGCTGCTGTGAGACCGGATGGTCCTCCGCCTATGACAGCGATGCTCTTGCCCGTGCTCACGTTTTTCGGAGGCAGTTCCACATCTGCGGCACTGACCTGATCTATGGCATATTTTTTCAGCCCGCGGATATTTATCGCATCATCTATTATCTTGCGGCGGCACTTGCGCTCACAGGGATGCTCACATACCATTGCACAGGCGGTGGGGAAGGGGTTTTTCTCCCTGATCTTCTTCACTGCGCCCTCATAGTCCTTTGCGTGGATAAGTGAAACGTAGCCGGGCACATCCACATGGGCGGGACACAGCGTGATGCAGGGGATGGTCTGGTTCACGTTCTCAACGCATTTACGGGCGTTTATATGGCTCTCATATTCATCGGCAAATTCTGTAAGGCTGTCGAGTATAAGATCAGCAGCCACAACGCCCACAGCACAGTCTGCGGTACGGGCGATCATGCGGCACATGCTTTCTATCTTTGAAAGGGTGTCCTTATCGGCATAGCCGTTTATCACGGAAAGGAGGAGCCTGTCCACCTCCACAAGGCCGTCACGGCAGGGAACACATTTGCCGCAGGTCTGGTTCATGGATATCTGCAGAAGTGAGCGGTACAGTACCAGCGGGCACATTCCCGGAGGATAAGAGGTCATCCTTGAACGGAATTTATTCAGAACGATATCTATGCGTTCATTCATATTTCCTCTTTTAACGAGCTTTTTCATATGCTGCCCCCTTAACGGCGATCAGATGATATACAGTGGTCAAACACACTATCTAACTACATTATATCATTAATCTCAGGGAAAATCAATAATTATAAAAATTTAGCGGGGATTTTTGTGAAAAATGCTTGACAAATATATCAACTTGATATATACTGATAATATATCAAGCTGATATATTGGAGGATAACATGAAAAGACAAAATATAAGAAATTTGCTGATAATAACAGCTATGCTGCTTTTCCCCATCGTGCTGTACTATATGAGCCCTGTACTGATAATCAATGCTGCATTCCACCATATCATGAATGGCAGCTTCATAGTATTCTGCGGGATGTTCATCCTGTCCATACCCTTCGGCCGCCTGTTCTGCGGATACTTCTGCCCTGCAGCAGGAGTGCAGGAATGTCTGTACGGGGTAAATGACAAGGTATGCAGTTCAAAATTTGACATTCTGAAATATATTATATGGTGTATATGGCTCACTGCTGTGGTGGTGTGCTTCATCACAAACGGAGGCATAGCGGAAATAGACCCGTTCTTCATGACAGATCACGGTATATCCGTCGCCGCTGTGCAGGATCATATCATATATTACGGTATACTCTGCCTTATCGTCATACCCTGCATCATAGGCGGGAAAAGGGCGTTCTGCCGCCGTATATGCTGGATGGCTCCCTTTATGATAATCGGCAGCAGGATAAGGCGGAAGACACACCTGCCGGGGCTGCACCTAGCGGCAAAAGATGGCTGTGTTGGCTGCGGCAGATGCAGCAAAGCATGTCC
>JAFPYQ010000017.1 GCA_017394475.1 Oscillospiraceae bacterium
CAGAACTTCAAACACACACTTGTTGTAGAGATATGTGTAGTAATTGTGCATTGCGATGGGATCTGAACCGTCGTGATAGATCACATCGGTGGGTATGCGCTCGCCAAAATCTGTCTTGAAGCAGTTGACGCCCATCTCACAGAGTGCCCTCAGCTTGCCCTGATACCATGCGCAGGCATCGGGGTTGGTGAAATCCACGAGAGCCATGCCGGGCTGCCACTGATCGCACTGCCATACGCTGCCGTCGCGGTTTTTGACGAAATATCCCTTATCGGCACCCTCGTCAAAGAGCTTGGAGCGCTGTGCGATATATGGATTTATCCATACGCATATCTCAACGCCCTTGTTTTCTTTGAGGCGTTTGAGCATAGCGGGGGGATCCGGGAACTGACGGGTATCCCATTCAAGGTTGCACCATTCAAATTCCTTCATCCAGAAGCAGTCGAAATGGAATACCTGCAGGGGGATATCACGCTGTGCCATGCCGTCTATGAAGGAAGTGACGGTCTCCTCGGTGTAGTCTGTGGTAAATGATGTAGTGAGCCACAGGCCGAAGGTATATGCGGGGGGGAGGGCAGGCTTTCCGGAAAGAGTGGTGTAATTGGAAAGCACCTCGCCGATATTGCTGCCTGCGATGACAAAGTATTCCAGATGTTCGCCGGGAACTGTGAAGGATACCTTTGAAACAGTGTCGGAGCATACCTCAAAGGATATCTTGTCGGAGGAGTTCACGAGCACACCATAGCCCGAGGAGCAGATATAGAACGGGATGGATTTGTAGGACTGGTCGGAGCATGTGCCGCCGTCTGCATTCCATATCTCCACATTCTGACCGTTCTTTACGAAGGGGGTGAACTTCTCGCCGAAGCCATAGTAGTAATCGCCCACGTTCATGGTGAGCTGTTCGCGGATATATGTGCTGCGGCGATCCCTGGGATATGACCAGAAGGTGTCATCAACTGTGGAATCCATGCGGTTCTCCACAAGGAACTTGCTCTCCTCTATGATGCCGGTACTTCTCCATGCGCCGCCTGTGAGCCTCTTATCCTTATAGTAATATGTGAATGACCATGTGTTCTTGGCAATAACGAGTCTGGTATCGCCTGATATGAGCTCCCATGAATCGTCCTTCTCGACGATCTCGGGAGTATAGCCCTGATCTTCTTCAAGCTCGAACTTGGGCTGATTTTTGAGTGTGCCCTTGTAGTGATCGACAGATACCTTAATAACATCCTTTTGTGTGGAAGTGAATGTGATATCAAGGCAGGGACCGCCCAGAGTCATGCCTCTGTTCTGTATATACTGTGTTGTGGCATATACGTTTATCCCGTTCTTTACGGGAGTTATCTCATAAGCCTGTGAGTTGTACTTTACGTTGTAGCCCTGTTTATTGAGCCAGAAACCGTCTGCAAATTTCATAGCTGCCTCCCTGTATGGCGGGTGATGGATATTCGGAAGCAAGATCGCAAGGATCATGTTACTTACGATCATAATGCCATAAATACTTATTTACTGTGGTCTGTAATCGTTTTCAGTATACAACATTGACAAATTTTTGTCAAGAGAATTTCGGAAATACTGTTGTTAATTTTTTATGAATGGCAAACCCGCGGTATATCTATACTGAGCGTGAATGACCGTGCTTGCGGCGGGGGAGGAGGAAAAGAAAAAATCGGCGTATGGAATACGCCGATCTGATTTATCAATACTTGCGCTTACGGGCAGCCTCTGACTTTTTCTTGCGCCTTACAGAGGGCTTTTCATAATGCTCTCTTTTACGGACTTCAGCAATTACGCCGTCACGAGCGCAATCTCTCTTAAAACGCTTGAGAGCTGAGTCGAGTGTCTCATTGCCTCTAACTCTGACTTCTGCCATTTCCAATTCCCTCCCTTAGCTCCGTGAGCAGAGGATATTCTCCGATTTATCTGTATGTTCACTGTATGCCGCAGTCTCACATCACATATAAAGGAGAACCGCTGACATTAGCCAGCTCTGATGTGCAACAGTGTTCAGATACCCTTGCAGATATCTATCTACAATAAACACATCAACTATTTTATTATACAATATTTCATAAATAATGTCAAGGGGTAAAAAAAATAATAGATAGAAAATTGCCTGAAATTTTTGTCTAAAAAGACGAACAAGAACAGACGGAAGCTTGTTTTCTGCCGGAAAGGGGGATGCACATCGGGAGAATGAGATGAGAAAAACGGGTCGGGACAGGACGAACTCGCAGAAAAATCGACAGATCACGGGATGAAAGATACATAATATAAAGTATATGGGAGATAAAAAGAGGAGATTTTACGGATGGCCGATCAAATAAATTTATGGTTTTTTATATATCCGGTTTGATGGTCCGGAAAATTCTGCCCTGACAGTTATCAACAACTTTTTTTGTGCATAAACACGAAAATATGAATTTATCAACCATATTTAGTAACAATAAAATTAACAAAAATCCGTTAAAATTAATATAAAATGCTTTCTGTTTTTGTACA
>JAFPYQ010000180.1 GCA_017394475.1 Oscillospiraceae bacterium
AGGAAAACATCATCCCCACGGGGCTAAGACACGGAACGGTCACGGTGCTGCACAACAACAGCTCCTTTGAGATAACCACATACCGCACCTACGGGGATTACAGCGACCACCGCAGGCCCGACAATGTCCGTTTCGCATCCACCCTTGAGGAAGACCTGTCCCGCAGGGATTTTACCATGAATGCCCTTGCCATGGACAAAAACGGCAATATCACCGACCTTTTCGGCGGATGTGCAGACCTTGAAAACGGGGTGCTGCGCTGTGTGGGGGACCCTTATGAGCGCTTTGATGAGGATGCACTGAGGATACTGCGGGCCCTGCGCTTTGCAAGTGTCTATGAGCTTTCCATAGAGGAAAAAACGGCGGCGGCCATGCATGAGAAAAAGTCACTGATGAGATTTGTCTCCGAGGAACGCATATCCTCCGAGCTCAGGCGGTTTGTCATGGGGAATAATGCCTGTGATACGGCTCTTGCCTTTTCCGATGTGCTTGCAGAGATCATACCCGAATTTGCCCCATGCATCGGCTTTGACCAGAAAAGCATATATCATCGCTACGATGTGTTTTCCCACATGATGCACGCTATGGGCAGCAGCACTGCAAACGAATATGTGCGGCTGGCACTGTTCCTGCACGATATCGAAAAGCCCTCCTGCGCCGTGTTTGACAGCAGTGGTCACGGGCATTTCAAGGGGCATGAGCCTAAAAGTGCAGAGACCGCTCACGCCGTCATGCGCCGCCTGAAATTCGATACACGCACCATCGATACCGTGTGCAGCCTTATCGGGAATCATCATATCCGACCTGCGGATGACAGATACTTTGTGAAGAAGCTCATAAGCCTTATGGGCTATGATATGTTCCTTCTGCAGTGCGAGGTGCTCATAGGCGACAACAGCGCGAAGAATGACAAAGCCCTTGTGAGGATAGAGCTCACGGAGAAGATGAAGGCCATAGCTGCGGATGTGAAGGCAAAGGGCGAATGCTGCTCCCTCTCCGGACTTGCGGTAAACGGCAATGACCTGCTCGGAGCGGGGCTCAAAGGCAAAGAGATAGGCGATATGCTGGACAGGCTGCTTGACCGTGTGATGGACGGCTCGGCTGAAAACGAGCATGACGCGCTGATGGAGCTTGTCCGCGGGAGCTGCAGATGAATGAGCGTTAATGAGGACAGATGACCAGAAAGAGGTGTACCATGAACAATATAGATATAGATAAATTCGTAAAGACATTCTTCAACAACAACTATTTTGCCGATGAACAGACCCTGCGGATGATACTTGAAAATGTGGGGAAGACTGCGGCTGTGGCAGCCCTCACCGCATTCCTTTCGGATGTGGTGCTCAAAGGCATAGTTGCAGGCGCACCGACACACATAACGGTCGAAAGGGGAGTGCCTGTGGAGCTCTATTCCGTGGGCAAAAATGATTTCCCCACCGATGTGTATGTCACCGCAAAGCGCACGGGCATCGACCTCAGGCCTGCACTGTTCTTCGGCTCTGTGTTCCTGCTGTGCAAGCTGCTCCTTGAATACCGCGAGGCCAACATCGCCAATGTGAGCAATGCGAAGCGATGAGCGACAAAAGAAAATAAAAAAGAAAGACGATAGAAATGGCGAAGAAAAAAACAAATACCTATGATAATGACAGCATTACGCTGCTTGAAGGGGAAGACAGGGTACGAAAGCGCCCTGCGGTAATTTTCGGTTCGGATGACCTGGAGGGCTGCAAGCACTCCGTGTTCGAGATAGTTTCCAATTCCATAGATGAGGCAAGAGAGGGGCACGGCGACAGGATAATAGTCACCCGCTTCCTGGATCACTCCGTTGAGGTGGAGGATTTCGGCCGCGGCTGCCCTGTGGATATGAACAACACCGTAGGCCGCTTCAACTGGGAACTGGTCTACTGCGAGATGTACGCAGGCGGCAAGTATGACAACAGCGACTATGAATTCTCACTGGGTCTCAACGGCCTTGGCGCCTGTGCCACACAGTATGCATCGGAATACATGGATGTGCGCGTATACCGTGACGGATACGAATATTCCCTGCATTTTGAAAAGGGAAAGAACATAGGCGGCCTTTCAAAGAAGAAGTACACAGGCATACGCACGGGCACCGTGCAGCGCTGGAAGCCCGACAGAGAGGTGTTCACCGATGTGGATATCCCTGTGGAGTATTTTCAGGATACGCTGAAAAAGCAGGCGGTAGTAAACCCGAAGGTGCACTTCATATTCCGCAGCGAGA
>JAFPYQ010000181.1 GCA_017394475.1 Oscillospiraceae bacterium
ATCATCACTATCCTTGTGCGGTTGGCGCGCAGGTCATAGAGCTCGGTGATATCCTGCATATATATGATGGTAAGGTCGGTGATGTAGTTGCCGTCGGTATCCTGCTTCTCTATGGTGAGGGCGCGGACCCTGTAACATTCGGTGTCGTACTGTGTGACGATGTCCTTCTTGCCGGCAAGTGCCTCAAAGTCGATATCCACGATCCTGCGGATATCCGTGCCGAAAAGCTCATCTCCGCCTATCCGGTCTATGAAGTAGTCATTGGTCCAGATTATGCGCCCCTCGCCGTCAACTATGACCGCAGGAGAGGGGAATTTGAACAGCGCCTCGCTGGCAGCCAGGTTTATCTGCGTCTCCATATCGCTCATGAATGCGTACAGATTCTTTTCCGACGACGAGAATGACAGCAGATACACTATGGAGATCAGAGAAATGACCGCCAGCATCACCCAGAACAGGAAATCATTGTACTGTGACAGCATGAATGCGCACACCAGTGATGCTATCACCAGCAGTATCACAACTGCCTTGAACCAGCGCCAGCCCTTGCCTGTCATAATTGCCTCCTATCCTGTGTTGCTTTGTTTATTTCGGTTTTGCTGCTCATGATCGCAGCAGATTTATTCGGTAGCCGGAAAGGATGATCCTCAACGGCTCGTATTCTTTGTATTTTTGTCGGTGCTTGAATCTTGGTTTGCAGTGGTTACTTTTCAGGCATCCGCCCCTATGGCTCCGATCACCGGTGGGAACATTCTGTGCATTTACCTTGTGCATTTACCGATCATCCCGCAGGAACATCGGCTGTCGCCGCTGCTCTGCTCGGTGCTGTCCGGTATGTAAAGCCGCCGCACGTTATCGGCTCTGGTTTGTTTGCTCGAATTGGATTGTAACTACATTTCTGTGGCTTTTCGTGCGGCGGCTTTTTGTGGTCGGTGGTTTTTGCTTGGTGTCTGCTTTTTCTGACTTGGACTGTTGGTCTGTGCTGCGGCGGAACTTTGTTCCGCTATGCGGGGTTTCACCCCACGCCCCACAAGGGGACGCAGTCCCCTTGACCCCATACTTTCCTTATGCTCCCGTTCTTCGTCAGTCCTTGAAAAAGTTCGTATCTTCAACGAACTTTTCCTCGCTCTCGCGCTGGAGGAACACGGTGTATGAGTCGGGATGGTTCTCGCCGTGCCATATCACCTGTATCACCTCAAAGCCTGCATTGAGGTACTTTTCAAGTATCTCTGAGGCATAGACCAGTTCAACTACCGAATGCATCTCGTCCTTCTGGCGCTCTACCCAGGAGCCGCCGTTTATACCGATGACCTTACATTCTTTCATAAGTACCCCTCCGTTCATGTGTTCAAGTGATCTTTTCCGCATTCCTCATCATGATGCGGATCTTATCCTTCATGCCCTTGTCGGTCAGGACCTTGAAGGCTTTGTCCCAGTTTACGGGACGGTCTGTGAGGTTGTGGGCATCGCTGCCCAGTATATGCACCTCGTCGTTTTCTATCATTTTCAAAAGCTCTCGCTTTTTGAAAAAGCCGTCGTCATAGAGTGATGTGGTGTTTATCTGCTTTGTAACGGGCAGCTCCATCACCTTACGGAAGCTCTTCTTGTCAAGGCAGGCGCGGAACCGCTCCACATGGGCGAGCACCACCTTGACGGTGTTCTGGTGTATTATGGCCTCCACATCCCTGAACCATGAGCCCATGGGGGCAAAGGGGAGCTCCAGCAGCAGCGTTCTTGTGCCCCGGATGCAGAGCTGTTTGAGATCTTCATAGAGCAGTTCCTTGGTCATTGCCACCTCTGCTCCGAGCTTCAGTTCGGGGAATTCCCCGCCGTCTTCTGCGATGGCGGCACAAAGTGCATCGTATGCTTTCTGCCTGCGCCTGAGAAAGTGGTCGGGTTCCTCCCTCTGCCGGTAGAAGTGTGATGTGAGTATCACCCTGTCTATCCCCTGCGCACGCTCACGGCGCAGCATTTCAAGCGACATTTCGATATTTTCGCTCCCGTCGTCGAACTCCGGGAGTATGTGACAGTGAAATTCTATATTCATTCGTTAGCTTTCTGTTGTCGTGCTGTTCCTGCGGGTCATACCATGAAAGGCCAGTGATGTATCACTGACCTTTCTTAGGACTGTGTCATGATTCCTTTGCTGCGGGTACAGTGATAGGGTCTTCGTCCTCGGCGCTCTTTCCGGAGGTGCCGGGATCGCTGCCGTAGCCATAGCCGTAACCATAGCCATAGCCGTATTTACCGTAGCCGTATTTGCCGTACTTCCCATACCTGCCGTATTTGCCGTATTTGCCGTATCTGCCGTACCTGCCGTACTTGCCGTAGCCTACGGTATTGCGCTCTACCTGTGTGAGGACAACGCCCAGGATGTCGGCGGAGGACAGCTTTATGTTCTGCAGTGCGTATGCCAGCTCATCCGTGGAGGTGGAGTCATATCTTACCGCAAGGACAAGGCCGCCGATATAGGGCGCAAGGCTCAGTGCATCCGTAACCACATTTACGGGAGGAGTGTCTATCACTATGTAGTCATATCTCTGCTGGAGACCTGCGATGAGTATCTTCATGACGGATGAGCCCAGCAGCTCCGAGGGGTTCGGAGGGCATGCGCCGGATGTGAGCACATCAAGGTGATGCCTTACGTCCTTGTTTATGACTGCATCGAATTTGTTCATCCTTCCGAGTATCTCGGAAAGGCCGTGCTTGTTTTCAAGCTCAAAGAACAGGTGATCCGTGGGCTGGCGCATATCTGCATCTATCAGCAGAACCTTTGCCTCTGTCATGGCAAGGGCAAGGGCGATATTTGCGGATGTGGAGGATTTGCCCTCTTCCTGATGCGAGCTGGTCACGGCGATGACCTTCTTTTCGTGTACGGAAAGGGAGAATATGATATTCGTCCTTATGGCCTTGTAGGACTCCTTTACGGAGAAGGGTATGTCATCTGCGGTGATGAGCACCTCGGGTCTGTCCATCATGGCGGATCTTTTCTTGTTTGACTTTCCGCTGGCAGTGTTTACCTCGGGAACATCCCCCAGGAAAGGCAGGCCGAAGTTCCTGAGATCCTCCTCGTCCTTTATGCTCTTGTCAAAGAGGAATATGACGGTGTATATGCCGCATACGATGACAAAGCCGATAAGAGCGGCGATCATCACGTTCTTTGATGTGTTGGGGTAGGATTTGTTCAGGGGCACTTCCGCAGGGCCTATGGCTTCAACGGAACCTGCACCTACCACTCTGACAAGGTATTCCTCTGCCACCTCTGCATAGATATCGCAGATAACGGCGCTCACATATCTGTCCTTGGTGGTGGCGGAAACCACCAGCACCTCGGTGTTGCTGTCGGAATTCATGCTCACAGCGGATTTGAGGGCAGCCGTGCTTATGTTGCCTTCGGAATCCACAGCGAAGCACTTGGGGATCCTCTCGGCTATCTGTTCGTTCTTCATAAGCTCGCTTGCGACCTTCTGGACAACGACGTTGTTTTTCAGGATGACTATATATGTGCTGACAAGGTTCCTGGATGTTGTAAGGTCGGAGCTTGCGATCTGGTCTCTGTCTTCGATGCTGCTGTTCTTTACGTAAAGATAGGTGCTTGCGGTGTATTTTACCGGCAGGCAGAGCTTTGTGTATGCAAAGCCTATGGCTGCGCACAGCACGGTCACTGTGATTATCACAGGCAGATGCTGCAGGAGCGCGGCTGCAAGCTTGAGGAGATCTATCTCGGTCTCTTCGCTCCGGCCGTTCTGGGTATTTATCCCGTTCTGGTTCATTTCATTCCCTCATTATCATAACAAAAAAGATAAAAACACATTTTATTATAACACAAAAACGGAGATATTGTCAACATTTTTTAAAAAATGCCCGTTGATGATTTACACAAAAAAAGCGCATGACAGCGCTTTAAACTTGTTAAAGAAAAGCCGGTTGAAAAGTATGGGGTCAAGGGGTGGA